>JAFGDX010000576.1 GCA_016931875.1 Prolixibacteraceae bacterium | reverse complement strand
TCGGGCTGAACAAAAATATTTCCGGCGCCAATTCGGCCAAAAGCACCTACATGATATTTTACAATCGATTCGGAATTAATTTCATCCCTGTCGAAGGTAACTTTTGAATTATTTAGCCCTGCCTTCAACCCCAGGTTAAAAATGGGTTGTGCTGTCAGCGAAATGCCGAAAAACAACAACACACCAAAAATTGCTAACTGTTTCATAACTTTTAAATTTTATTAATAAACGATATTTATGTATTTTAAGTATTTTCTTTCTGAACAATTTAGACGGCACTTTTTTTGTCCGCTTTGTCTTTGCCAATTTTTATACCAAAATTATGTAATGTTGCGTATTCCTGCTGCACAAGGTGTTTTTATGTTCTTTTTTTGAAGTTTTATGTTCATAAATATTTTTACTTTTGAATCAAAATGAGAATCATGATAATCAGAAAACGGGATGCAGCAGTTGTAATTTTGCTTGTTGCAATTATACTTTCTTCCTGTGCTTCAGGGAAATATTTTTATGATGTGGAGAGCCGCGAACGACAAAAAGAGTTAAGAAAACACCGCTCAGGAAATGTTTTTGGAGACATTGGACTAATGATTGCCTCGGCTTTTGTAATGGCTGCGCTGGAAATTGAAACCGATTTTTATCCCGAGGGACAGGAATTCAAAAAAATAAAACTTATCAATCCAACCAAAGACACCATTTATGTAAACATGCTTACCGATGTTTACTGGGATGAAGAAAACTTTTGCGATTTTATGGACATTCGAATCCCGCCCCGCCAAAAATGTTTGATGCTGGTGCCTGTAAATGCCAATTATAATATTTACTTTAGCAATACCAGGGAAGAGGAAGACGATGAAATGCTGGAAATAAATACCGACAATTTCAAACGGCTTTCGCTTTACCCGGGAATGACCGTTATTAAAGAATTAAACCTAAATCAATAAAAATATGAAACGAAGAACATTTCTAAAAAATTCAGCCCTGGCAGCTGGCGTTGCCGTGGCTCCTGCCGGCCTGCAAACCACACAGGTTTCCGGAGAACAAAAAGATTTCTACGAACTGAAAGTATTTCAGCTGAGCGGCGGCGGAGGCCGAAACCAGTTAAAAAAGTATTACACCGAAGCCGTTATCCCGTTTCTAAACAAACGGGGGGCAAAAGTAGGTGCTTTTAACGAATACAGCCTCGAAGAACCACCGGTGATGTACATTCTTCACGCTCATAAAAGTCCGGCCGATTATTATGAAGCAGTGCAGGCCATGAAATCGGACCCTGCCTTTTTGGAAGCGGCCAAAGAATACAGCCAGTTGCCGGCCGACAGCCCGGTTTTTGTGCGTTACGAAACTTTTTTGATGGAAGCATTCGATGGTATTCCACGCTTTAAACAACCCGACGAAAACCGCGGACTTTTTGAACTCAGAACCTATGAGAGCTACAATGAAGATGCCGGTATCAGAAAAGTAAAAATGTTTAACGACGAAGAACTTCCTTTATTTGAAAAGGTAGGATTACACCCCGTATTTTTCGGACAGTTAATGGCGGGACAATTTATGCCCGCACTTACCTATATGTTGTGGTTTAAAAATATGGAAGAAAGAGAAGCCAACTGGGAAAAATTCATAACCAGCGATGAATGGAAAACCATGAGCGGAAAACCCATTTACGCAAATACAGTGAGCAAAGTGAAGAAAAAATTTCTGATCCCTGCCGATTTCAGCCAGATTTAATGTGAAAGAAAATTATAAAAAGGAGTCGTTCAAAGGCTCCTTTTTTTTATGTTGCGAAACCGGGCCGCAGCCTTTATCCTAAAAACCTGTTAAACTCGTTGTAACTTTTTACCACTTTTACGTTTCGTGGCAGTTTCGGATTGTGGTTATGCACCTGGCCCCCGGTAATAAATATCTTTTGCGTGTAAAAAAGCTCTTTTAATTTCTCAAGATAATTTTCCAGTTCTTCTTTCGGAATTGAATTAACAAATGCAGTAAAAACAAAATCAATTTTCATTTGTGAAGCAATTTTGCTCAGGTCGGAAAACGGAACCGATTGCCCAAGATAAATGGTATTGTAACCGGCTTTTTTGGCAAAATAATGATAAAAAAGAAGGCTCAGCTCGTGCAATTCATTTTCAGAAAGATAAAATAAAATTGTGGCGTCGCGGGTGTAATTATTTTCCAGACGGTCGATTTCAACAATTAGTTTTTGCCGTATAATCTGTGAAACAAAATGTTCCTGTGCCGGAAAAATTGTTCCTACCTGCCAGTAGGTCCCGATTCGCATAAACAGGTCGAAAAAAACCTTCACCACAGCCTCTTCAAAACCGAGGGTTTGAATAATTTCGTTTGTTAACTTAACAAAACCACGGTTATCAAAATTCAGCATGTGAATAATCAGCTGGTCGATATAATCCGATTCGCCGGTTTTTGTTTCAGCAACCCGCAAAACAGTCTGTTTAACTTCCTCGTCGCTCCAACCCGCTACTTTCGAAATTTTAAAACCCTTCCTCACCAGCAACGACACATTCAATATTTTACGCAAATCCTCATCAGAATAAAAACGGATGTTGGTATCGGTCCGCTCGGGCTCAAGCAAATTATAGCGTTTCTCCCAAATACGAATGGTGTGTGCCTTGATTCCGGAAAGAACCTCCAAATCTTTTATTGAATATCCTGCCATAAATTTTTATAGGAATTTAAATTTACACCTGAAACATATCAAAATTACTTTTGTTTAAAGTTTCCAAAACAAAATATAAACAAAATTAAAAAAAGAAAGGGTTTGTCAAATAAAAATTCCAACGTGTGGTTTGGTGGAAGGAACGTTTAAACCGCTCCAACAAAAAAGAAATTTAATTATTTTATCCTCAATTCAACTTATTATTTCATTTTTGTAAACACAAAAGGAAAATACCAATGAAAGCATACCAAATTCTGATTTTAGCCCTTTCATTATGGATTGTCACTCCGGTTTTTTCGCAGGAAAAATATGCTGTTGTTATTCATGGTGGCGCCGGAGTTATGGGCAGATTAAAAGAGAATAAGGAAGAACAACAAAAATACCTTGTCAAACTGGAGGAAGCATTGCTTTTAGGCGAGAAACTTTTAAAGGAAGGAAAAACCGCAGAGGATGTGGTTGTTGAAGTTATCAGTGTAATGGAAAACTCGCCATTGTTTAATGCCGGGAAAGGGGCTGTGTTTACCGCAGAAGGAAAAAATGAATTGGACGCCTCAATTATGAACGGTGCTACTTTAAATGCCGGGGCAATTGCAGGTGTGCGCGACATCAAAAACCCCATAACAGCTGCTCGCGAAGTGATGAACAACTCAGAGCATGTTTTTTTAAGCGGGAAAGGTGCCTCAGAATTTGCCAAAAAACAGGGGCTGGAAATGGTTGACAACAAGTATTTTTTTACCGAATTGCGCTACCAGTCGCTAAAACAACTGCAAAAACGCCTGCGCGAACGCAGCAACAACGACAACACCGGAACCGTGGGATGTGCCGTACTCGATACCCGTGGAAATATTTGTGCCGGCACATCAACCGGTGGAATGACCAATAAAAAATACGGCCGTATTGGCGACTCGCCCGTTATTGGCGCCGGTACCTATGCCAACAACAAAACCTGCGCAGTTTCGTGTACCGGACACGGCGAATACTACATCAGGCTGGGGTTTGCCCGCGATATTTCTGCACTGATGGAATACAAAAACATGCGTGTGGAGGAAGCCTGCCGCGAGGAAATCAGAAAGTTGTCTGAACTTCAGGGAACTGGCGGTGTTATTGCTTTGGATGCACAGGGAAATATTGCCATGGAATTTAATACCGAAGGCATGTTTCGCGGGTTTATAAAATCTTCAGGAGAAAAAGAAATTGCAATTTTTAAAAAATGAATAAATAGGTTATGAGGTTTCTTTTTCCAACATTTTTACTGGCGCTATTTACTGTTGCAATTCCGGTAATTATCCACCTGTTTAATTTCAGGAAATATAAAACCGTGTATTTCAGCAATGTTGGTTTTCTGAAAAATGTAAAAAAAGAATCGCACAAAAAATCACGCTTAAAACAACTTCTCATTCTGCTGGCGCGGATTTTAACCCTGGTGTTTCTGGTTTTTGCCTTTGCCCGGCCTTATATTCCGGCCAACCGGGAGGTAAATAAACAGTCAACCCAACTGGTGGCACTTTATATTGACAATTCATTTAGTATGAATGCGCTTTCGGAGCAGGGACAACTGCTGGAAGTGGCACGAAACAAAGCGCTCGAAATAGCCCTCGCCTACCCGCCCGGCAGCAGATTCAGACTTTTCACCAACGATTTGGAACCCAAACACCAGCATGTTTTCAACCGCGAACAATTGATTCAGCAGATAGCTGAAATTCAACCCTCGCCAAATGTTATTCCGTTATCGCTCATCTACAACCGCTTTACCAACCAACCTTTGGACGATGGTGAAAACAGCGATAAAAACCTCTATTTTATTTCCGATTTTCAACGAAGCATTACCGATATTGAAAATTTCAGAGACGATAATATTTTCAGCTATTTTATGCCACTGTTCCCCAACGAGGTTACCAATTTGTATATTGATTCGTGCTGGGTAGAAATACCCGCCCACCGCCTGAACCAGGAAGAAACCATTTATGTAAAAATAAAAAACAGTTCGAACCAGGATTATCAAAACCTGCCGCTTAAAATTTATTTGAATGACTCGGTAAAATCAATCACCAACTTTTCGGTCGATGCACAAAACGAAATAACAACCAGCCTTGTGTATACCAACAATTCGCCAGGTTCGCAACTGGGCAAAGTTGAAATTTCAGACTACCCGTTCACCTACGACAACAACTGGTTTATTAGCTACCATGTGGAACCCAAGCTAAAAGCACTGGCCATTTACAGCAACAATGCCCAATCGCTTGAAGGGTTGAATTATATTACGGCGCTGCTGAAGGAAGATGATTATATTGAACTGGATGTAATGAATGTGCAAAACATGCAAATCAGCCGGCTGGCTCAGTACAACACCGTTTTCCTGATTAACCTTGAAAATTTTAGCAGCGGTTTTACAAACGAATTAACCACAGTTGCCCGAAACGGTGTGTCGGTAGTGTTGTTCCCCGAAATAAACAATCAGATTGCCACCAATAATTTTTTACGTCGGTTCAACAGCAGCCTGATTACCGGAAGTGATACCACACAACAAAAAATTTCGGGCATTGATACCGACAACAAATTTTACCAGGATGTTTTTCAAAAAAGGGAAGAAAATGCCGTTCTTCCGGAAATCAACGGGCATTTAAAATTTGAGGAAAATACACGCAGCGCAGCAACCCGTCTGCTTTGGTTTGCCAACGGTGACCATGCCCTTTTTTCAACACCTTTTGAAAACGGAAAATTGTGGGTCTTTACATTTCCGCTCAGCCATTTAAACGATGCGTTTGCCCGCGATGCACTTTTTGTCCCCACCATTTACAACATTGTTTTGAACAGTTTACCCAAGCAGGCAATCTCCTATACCATTGGTGAAAACAATTCACACAATATTCCCCGAAACAAAGAAATCGATTTAAACTCGTCAATTGAAATAGAAAACCGGGAAACCGGCGAAAAATTTATACCGGATAAATCCCTAACCAGTTTGGGTACCCGTATTGATTTTGGAGATTTAATCACCGAAGCAGGCCATTATCGGGTGCAAAACAATGGCGAAACCATTGCAACCATTGCTTTTAATTACAACCGCAATGAATCGGATTTACGGTATTTTAATGCAAACGAACTGGAAAACCGGGTTGAAACTTCCGCACTGGCAAACGCTACCGTAGTTAATGATATAACCCGTAACTTCTCAGAAATTTTTGATGAAGTTCAAAATGGAAAACAGTTGTGGAAATGGTGTATTTTGCTGGCACTTTTATTTATTCTGGCTGAAGTCATGATTGTTCGTTTCTGGAAATAAAACACCGGAAATGGCACTTGTTCAGTCAGATAATATTCTGTTTTTAAGAAACCGATAAATATAGTTGATGACAGCAACGCATCAGCAAAACAGAAAAACCAGTAAAAAAATGATAAATCTTAGTTTTGCCCGTGCTGTTTAACACCGTTAGAAGTTTTGAAATTTATACTGAAAATTGTATTTCTGTAAAAAAAATAAAAGAACAGATATGACAGCATTAACTTCAAAGGATTTTATTGAAAAGGAAGATAAATTTGGTGCCCACAATTATCACCCGCTGCCCGTGGTATTGGCCCGTGGCGAAGGCGTTTTTGTTTGGGATGTGGAAGGAAAAAAATACTACGATTTTCTGGCAGCCTACTCGGCGGTAAACCAGGGGCACTGCCACCCGAAAATTACACAGTCGCTGATTGAACAGTCGAAAACGCTGGCGCTCACTTCGCGGGCATTTTACAACAATGTGCTGGGCGAGTGGGAAGAGTACATGACCAAATTGTTTGGCTACGACAAAATGCTCCCGATGAACTCGGGCGCCGAGGCCGATGAAACCGCCCTGAAACTGATTCGCAAATGGGCCTACAAAGTAAAAGGTATTCCGGATAACAAAGCCAAGATTGTGGTGTGCGACGGTAATTTTCATGGCCGCACAATTACCATTATCTCCATGTCATCCGACCCGGATGCTTACAACCATTACGGACCTTACACTCCGGGCTTTGTAAATATTCCGTACAACGATATTGAACGCCTTGAGAAAGAACTGAAAGACCCGAATGTGGCGGGATTTCTGGTTGAACCCATTCAGGCGGAAGCAGGAGTTTATGTTCCGGAAGATGGTTACCTGAAAAAAGCTTCCGAACTGTGTAAAAAATACAACGTACTGTTTGTGGCCGACGAAGTACAAACCGGACTGGCACGTACCGGAAAAATGCTGGCCTGCGACCACGAAGGGGTACGTCCGGATATTCTGGTGCTGGGAAAAGCACTTTCGGGTGGAATGTATCCGGTATCGTGCGTGCTGGCCGACGATGAGATTATGCTTACCATTCAACCCGGTGAACATGGAAGTACCTATGGAGGAAACCCGGTGGCCGCCAAAGTGGCCATGACAGCCCTCGACGTCCTTCAGGAAGAAAAACTGGCAGAAAATGCCGAACGCCTGGGTGAAATTTTCAGGGCTGAAATGAAAGCCATCAACTCACCACTGATTGAGATGGTGCGTGGAAAAGGGTTACTAAATGCGGTGGCCATAAAACCCGTCAATGGCAAAACAGCCTGGGATGTGTGCCTTGCCCTGAAAGAAAACGGCCTGATTGCCAAACCTACGCACGAACACATAATCAGGTTTACACCACCACTGGTTATTAACGAAGAGCAATTGATGGAAGCCATCGAAATCATAAAAAAAACATTAAAGGAATTTGAAATATAATCGCAAAAAACCGTTCACACCGAACGGTTTTTTTTATTTCCATTATTCAGCCAACTGGCTTAATCCCAAAAAAAATTCAGCAAAATGCAAAAGTGATCACCAGCTTTAAAAGCGAAATGGTTTGAGT
>JAFGDX010000575.1 GCA_016931875.1 Prolixibacteraceae bacterium | reverse complement strand
GGAGATTGCTGGAGCCGCGGAACAGCTACATTTATGATTTTGGGCGACATTTGCACACGCCGGTGTAAATTTTGCGCCGTAAAAAGCGGCAAGCCACTGGCTCCCGATTTAAAGGAACCCGAAAAATTAGCCGAATCAGTAAAAATTATGGGGGTGAAACATTGTGTTATTACCTCGGTTGATCGGGACGACCTGGATGACCAGGGCGCTGAAATATGGGCACGCACCATTCGAGAAGTCAAACGTGTCAACCCTGAAACAAAAATTGAAGTTCTGATTCCTGATTTCCGGGGAAAAGAAGAACTGATTCAGCAAATTATTGATGCCGGTCCCGAGGTAATTTCACACAACCTGGAAACCGTGGAACGGCTGACTCCTTTTATCCGTTTTGCTTCGAAATACCGCCGCAGCCTCGATGTGGTAAGATATGTTGCTCAAAACTACAAAGTTGCCAAATCGGGAATTATGCTGGGCCTGGGAGAAACACACGACGAAATCCTGCAAACCATGGACGACCTTCTGGAAGCCGGCTGCAAGGTTATGACCATTGGCCAGTACCTGGCTCCAACTGCAACACACATGCCCGTGGTGGAATACATAACTCCGGAACGTTTTTATGAATACGCCAAAATAGGCCGCGAGAAAGGATTTAAATTTGTTGAAAGTTCTCCGCTGGTAAGAAGTTCGTACCGCGCAGAAGAACATGTAAATGCATAAAAAAGCGACGGCACATCCTTCCCCAAAAGGGAAAGAGAAAATGGCAAAAATTATTTTTGAGAGTTATTTTTATTTTGACAAATGTTTCATAAACAGATAAATACCTTTTTCCTTTGTTACACCCTGGTGGCCAATTTTGATTCGGTTTCAGGGAGATCATTTTTAATTTGAACGACACGGGAAGGGAAAATGAATTTCTATTTTTGCACAAAAACATGACAACATTTAATTACAGCGATGCAGGGTTGAAAGACTACAAGGAATGCTGGGATTTACAGGAAGAATTACTGGCAGAGGTAGTGGCTGAAAAACGAAAAAGCGGCCAGCCAACTTCAAAAAACCACTTTATATTGGTGGAACACCCACACGTTTACACTTTGGGAAAAAGCGGCGACGAAAGCAACCTGCTTGCCAATTCCGAATTTCTTGAAAAAATTAAAGCTACCTATTATAAAATCAACCGTGGTGGCGACATTACCTATCACGGCCCCGGGCAAATTGTGGGCTACCCCATCATCGATTTGGAATACTACAAAATAGGAGTGCGCGAGTACATCGAAAAAATGGAAGATGCCATTATTGCCACCATTGCCGAATACGGACTTGAAGGTGGACGGAAAGAAGGCGCCACAGGTGTGTGGCTTGATGCCGGCCATAAAGTCCGTGCCCGGAAAATCTGCGCCATCGGTGTGCGGGTGAGCCGCTATGTTACCATGCATGGTTTTGCCTTGAATATAAATACCGACATGCGTTATTTTACATATATCAACCCCTGCGGATTAACTTTTGGCGTCACATCCGTTCAACAGGAACTGGGCAGAAAAACAGATATGGAAGAGGTCAAATCAATTCTGAAAGAAAAATTCAACTCAATATATTAAGACATTGGTCTGAAAATAAACCTTCATCCTGAAACTAATAAACCAAAACAAAGGCTATAATTACTTCATTTACTGTTTTGAAAATACCCCTACTTCCTCTTGCTGATATTTGAGGAACCAAAGTCAGAAAATAACACCCTGTTTCCACGATTTCAATTCAAAGTTTTATATTTTTTTAAAAAGTTAATTTTATCTTTGAAATTAATTTTAATAATAATTTTCTGTTTTTATGATTCACAAGTAAAAACTAACTAAATATCAGCGATATGAGCGAAATAAATCAAACATCAAGACGAAAGTTTCTGAAAAGCGCCCTTGCAGCAGGAGCAGGTTTTACCATTGTTCCGCGTTATGTGTTAGGCGGAAATGGTTTTATTCCGCCTTCCGACCAGCTGACTAAAGCAATTATAGGGGTTGGCGGAATGGGACGCGGGCATATTCCTTACGAAGGAACACGCGTGGTTGCCATTTGCGATGTTGACACAAAACATCTGGAACTTGCACAAAGCCAGATAGACTATGAAGTAAAAAAATTCCACGATTTCAGAGAAGTTTGCCAGTTGCCCGAGGTAGATATTGTGCACATTGCCACACCGCCTCACTGGCATGGATTGATGGCTGTTGAAGCTGCCAAAGCCGGGAAAGACATTTGGTGTGAAAAACCAATGACACGGACCATTGGCGAAGGGAAAAAAGTGGTAGAGGCAGTCAATGCCCACGGACGCATGTTCCGGTTAAATACCTGGTTCAGGTTTAAAGACACATTCTACGGCTTGGGAACCGATGTAAAACCGCTGAAAAAAGTAATTGACAGCGGAATTTTGGGCTGGCCGCTAAAGTTTACCGTGAGCGGAATTACCGGGTACGACTGGAAATTTTACTGGAGCGGTGAACACAACCTGAAACCCGTGTCTGTCCCTGAAAATCTGGATTACGATTTCTGGCTGGGGCCTGCACCCTACAAACCATACAACCCCAACCGTGTCCATTCCAAATTCCGCGGTTACTGGGATTACGATGGCGGCGGGCTTGGCGACATGGGCCAGCACTATCTCGACCCGGTGCAATATCTTTTGGGAAAAGATGATACCAGCCCGGTAAAAATTGAAGTGGATGCACCACAACAACACTACGATGCCGTAGGTTCGTGGCGAAGAATTACTTATACGTATGCCGATGGCTGCCAGATTATTCTCGACGGAGAAAACCGCGACAAAGATGCGGCTTACATTGAAGGCCCCAACGGCAAAATCTTCCGCGGATTTAAATCTGACATTCCTAATCTTCACAAGTTTCTGGAAACATTGCCTGATCCGGAACCTCAGATTTCCATCTTCTCCGAATCGGTAAAATCACGCAAAAAGTTTGCCCTTAACGAAACCAACGGCTTCCGTTCGGCAACCATGGTCAACCTCGGAATTATTGCCGTGCGGCTGGGACGCACGCTGCATTTCGACCCGGAACGGCTTGAGTTTATTGATGATGAGGGCGCCAATCGCATGATCAACCAGCCGATGCGGGCACCGTGGACAATTTAAAGGATTAACGATTAAGGATTAAAACAATGAAAAAAAATATATTCCAACTTTTTACTTTTCTCCTGCTGATAGTCGCTTTTTTAAATTCTCCTGCGCAGGACCGCCGGACTATGGATACGAAAGTGGCTGATATTCTGGCACAAATGCCAACCAACGATTTGGTTCACCGCGACAAGGTTATGGCCGAAATGGCTCAACTGGGAACGGAAGGTTTTCAGAAATTCTCAGCACTGCTTGTTCCGGCAGGAACCGGAGACGACACAGCGGTTCGTTTTGCCATAAACAGCCTGGCCCGTTATGCCAGCGATTTTGGAAAAGAAGAAATTAAAAGTTTTGTGGAAACACAGCTTCTGCAGGCTTTGGAAGCACATTCCGATACTGAGGTAAAAACATTTTTGCTGAATCAGTTAAACCTGGTAGCAAGCGACAAAACCGTTGACGCCTTAAAAAAATACCTTTCTGAAAAGGATCTCACAGAACCTGCCACACAAACGCTTACCCGGGTTGGTTCGGAAAAAGCAGCGTGGGCTTTGTTCGAAGCGCTTCCAAAAGCCGGAGACGATGCCACAAAAACCACTTTAATAAATGCGCTGGGTGTTTTAC
The DNA here is from genome assembly GCA_016931875.1 of Prolixibacteraceae bacterium. GTDB lineage: Bacteria > Bacteroidota > Bacteroidia > Bacteroidales > Prolixibacteraceae > Draconibacterium. Next base: position 1,072 of record JAFGDX010000575.1, on the reverse strand, counting down.
AGTACCGGCAGGCCGCTGATGCAGTTGCACATTTTGCAGAAACCGAAAACCCGGTATTACGGAAAGCTGCGCTGGCTGCACTTGCCAACATTGGTGCACCGGGCTCATACAATCTTTTATACAATGCAGCGAAAGAGGTTGATTTTGTTTATGAACCCACCAATGCAACCGAAGCTTTCCTGAATTACACCGCTAAACTGGGTGAAGAAAACCAAACTGAATTGTGTAAAAAGGCGTGCAAGGCAATTTTTAAAGCCAGTCAGTCAGATGATAAACTCCACAACTATTCAAAAGCGCTGGCCATTTATTCAAAATATTTTGGTTCCGAAGCGTTACCTCTCTTATTAAAAGCTGTGGAAAGCGAAAACAAGTCCTTCCGGTATTCGGCCTTAAACCTGGCTGAAAAAACGGATGATATTGCTGCTACTCGCGCATGGATTCAAAAAGCTGAAAATTCATCCGACGAAATAAAAGCAGAAATTATTGACATGCTGGGACGAAAAGGCGATGGTTTTGCAGTTGACTTTATCAGCAAAAACCTGAATGCATCGTCAGCAAATGTAAGAGAAGAATCGATAAATGCACTGCTAAAACTACAGGGTAAAAAAGCAGTCCCGGCACTCATTCATCATCTGGCAGAAGGACAGGATATTGAGGCAACCAAAAATGCCCTGCTTCAATTGCTCGACCAACAACATCTGGCGCCGGTGGCAAAACAAATGGAAAAAACATCGGGCAAAACCAAAGCTGCGTTTATTGATTTGATTGCAGCCAAATCGGGCCGCGACTATTTTGATGAAATTTATGCGCTTACAAACTCTGACGATTCCGAAGAAAAAACAGCTGCTTTTAAGGCTCTGAAAAATATTTCCACAGAAAAAAATCTTGACCGGCTGCTCCAGCTTTTGCTTTCGGTAAACAACGAAACCGAAATTGAACAAACCCAGCTGGCAGTAATCACTGCAGCAGCAGGAGTGGATTCGGAAAACAAAAAGTCGGGGAAAATATTAACGGCGCTTAAAAATACCGATAAAAAAGACAGGTTAATTGCGGTGTTGCCCGAAGTTGGCGG
>JAFGDX010000574.1 GCA_016931875.1 Prolixibacteraceae bacterium | reverse complement strand
ACTTTCGGAAGAATGGTCGGAGTCATAAAACCCTGGTAGAACTGGTAGTTCATACGTGGTTTACCGGCCTGTCCTTTTTTGGTGGTTACCAAAATAACACCGTTTGCAGCAGTAGCACCATAAATGGCGGCAGAAGCATCTTTCAGTACCGAAATACTTTCAATATCCACCGGGTCGATGTCGCCCAATGAACGTCCGGGAACTCCGTCAACCACAACCAGAGGGTTTGTGTTTGCATCGTCGTCTCCCAGGGTTGTACGTCCACGAACGCGAAGAGTAGTTTCGCTTTGTCCGGGTTCACCGGTAGTTTGAATACCGGTTACACCAGTCATACGGCCCGACAGGGTGTTGGTAACGTCAGCAGCCGGAATGGCTTCAATCTGCTCACCGGTAACGGAAGTTACCGAACCCACAATATTCGCTTTCTTTTGCGAAGCATACCCTACGGCAATTACTTCGTCCAAACCGATGGTTTCGGCTTCCAGCGTAATGTTAATGGTGGTTTGGTTGCCAATGGTTACTTGCTGCGTTTTCATCCCAACGAATGAAAATGAAAGAACTCTGGCATCAGCAGGTACAGTTAGGTTGTAGTTTCCGTCGATGTCGGTCACCACACCAACGGTTGTTCCCTGTACAACAACAGTTACACCGGGAAGGGGAGCTCCGTTTTCATCCACAACTTTACCCGAAACGGATTTTTGTTCCGCATCGGCAGGAGCTACTGATTTTGATTCTGTTTTTCCTTCAGCAGGAAATACAATCACCTGGCGATCGATTACCTTGTACTCCAGGTTGTGTTCCGGAAGAATTTCATCCAGAATTTCTTCCACACGTGCATCGCGTGAGGTAACCGTTACCTTTTGATTGTCATTTACAACGTCGTTGTTGTAAATAAATTTAAACTCACTTTGATCAGTGATGGTTTGAAAAACTTCCTTCAGGCTTACTTTTTTCATGTTCAGGTCGAATTTAACCGACTCTGAATATGCACTTGCCTGAACGTTAGTTGCAATCACCATGAGCATTAGAACTAATGCGATACCATGGCGAAGTGTTTTTAGCCAGCCGGAGAATACGGATGGCGTTCTTTTAACGCTATGTTCCATAAAATTAATGGTTTAGTTTGTTAAACAAAAAAAATAATAATTTCACACTTTTTTAAAGGAAGGAAACTGACCATGTTTCCTCCCTTTTGATATTAATTGGTTTAAGTTACCATAATGGTCGTTTTTAATGATTTTAACATTTTACAATGATTCAATAATTATCCCGTTCTCAGTTTCGTAGTACACAAATTCATGTGCTTCGTTTAGCAACTGAAGAATTTTGCTTAGCGATTCTTCTTCAAAGTTTGCTGTATATCTAAGTTTTCCAACTTGTTCATCTTTAATCAGTATCCGGGTCTGGAATCTTCGTTCCAGCGTTACTGCAATATGATTCAGTTCTTCGTCGTAGAACCTTAAAACACCATCGCGCCAAACAGCGGGCGAACCTAATTCTGTTTTTCTAACCTGGAAATTCTTTTGTTGATTATTGAAATAAGCCTGCTGGCCCGGATGAATTATTACGTTGTTCCTTACATTGTTATTATCAACCAATTCCACTTTCCCTTCGTAAAGCAGTATTTCCTGCTGTTTCTCATGTGGATACGAAACAATGTTGAAATGGGTTCCCAAAACCTTTGTTTTTAATCCCACAGTAGTTACAACAAATGGTTTTTCCGGGTTGTGCGCCACTTCAAAATAAGCTTCACCTGTTAATCTTACCTCTCTGTTGTCTTCCTCAAAAGGTTCTGCCGCAAGCAAAGCGGAGGAGGCATTGAGCCATACTTTTGTTCCGTCGGACAACACAACTTCCTTTATTTCATTGGGGCTGCTAATGTATTCAGTAATTTTTACCGAATCGTTACGATGAAATTTTAAGGTGTAAAAGCCAATCAGCCCCACTGAAACTAACAAAAGAAAGGTGACTGCCATGTTCAACAAAAAATTTCTATCCGCTTTTGCTCCCTGGTGATATGTGAAATCCAACTTTTTTTCGGTTCTTTCCAGAATATGGTTTTCTCCGACATTGGGAAAGAAAGAATTCCAAAAACGCTGAATCAGTAAGTAGTTGTTTTTTTGCCGGGTATCATTCGAAAGCTTTTTTTCGAGATATTCCTTTTCTTCCGCTGAAATTTCGGAAGTCAGGTCTTTTACAATAAACTCATATAACTTTTCTCTTCCAGTCATTTTTGTTTCTTCTATGCTTAAAGACGCATGGAGGATAAAATGTACCTATGAATAATTATATTTTTTTTAATTTTTAAAAAAGGCTGGCACGGTTCATGGAAACCGGTTTATCTTTCGATTTTTTGGTGATGGAAAGAATTTCAGAAATTTTGCTTACTGCGTTGACCAGGTGATTGTTGACCGTTTTTTCCGATACATTCATAATTTCTGCAATCTCCTTGTATTTCAGGCCGTTTACTTTTGCCAGTGTGAAGGCAAGTTTGCATTTGGGCGGTAGTTTTTCAATGGCCTGGTAGATTAAACTGACGGTTTCCTGTTCAATTAAATCATCTTCCGGACCTTCAACAGGTAAAAAGTGAAAGTCGTTAAAATCGTCAATGGAAATGATATTGTTGTTTTTTATTTTTCGGAGGTGCGATAAACAACCGTTTTTTACACTGATAAAAAGATACGACCTGATATTTTGAACTTTCAGGAAATCTTTTCTGTTGTTCCATATTTTTACGAAAACATCGCTGACTATTTCCTCGGCGGTTTCCTTGTCTTTTAGGAAACCCATGGCAAATAGTAACAAATCATCAGAGGTTAATTCCATCAATTGCCTGAATTTCTTTTGGTCACCGGAGGCAATTAATGATTTGTTTCTTAGATCGTTAATCATCAAATTTTAGTTTCAGTCAGGTGTTCCTTACTTGGTTAAAAGTAAAAAGTACTCGTTTGTAAAAGTAGTAAACTTCCTGAAAATAGAAAAGAAATTGTATCAAATTTATTTGTCGGGCGTCAATCAGGCACTTACAAGCCAATGTCGTTGCTGATTTCTTTCATGGCATTTACGGCAAGTTCGGCAAACTGGTCGAGAGGCAGGCCTATTTTTTCACATTCCAGAATGTTTTCGCGTTTTACCGATGCGGCAAATGCTTTTTGTTTCATTCTTTTGGTTACCGATTTTGGTTTTACTCCTGCAATTTTTTTATCAGGATAAACCAGTGTGGTGGCAGTTATCAGTCCGGTAATGGTTTCTCCGGCTGCCAGTGCATGTTGAAATTCGGTTGTCCTTTCTTTTCCGGTGGCCACCTCGTTGTGCATTACAATGGCATCAAGCATTTCATCGGTCACTTTTCCTTTGAGGATTTTTGCTGCATAGGGGCCGTGTGTGGT
>JAFGDX010000135.1 GCA_016931875.1 Prolixibacteraceae bacterium | reverse complement strand
GATGGGATTGCTGGTTCCAACAGCTCAGTTTATCCGTTATGAGGAAGCCCCAACCGAAGGAGAGGGTATAATTCAAACCCATCTGGCCGCCATTAAGCTGAGCGAGGGAGTGCCTGCCCGTTATGCCTTTTTTACGGGATGGGAGTTGCAGAATTCTTCATTTACAGACGAATCCTATTTTAAGGAACAATTGGCCAATGCCGCTCTTAAACTGGATGAGATAAGCTGGTAGTACTTTTTTTGTTCGATAAAAATCCTGAATCTATGCGTGCAATATGGATTCAGGATTTTTTTTACCCTGACATTTAGTATCTGTTTAAATCTATTTTTTAGACTTAAGACAAAATTCAAAGTTTTTACTCATTTGAATTTGCCATTCAAAAACATCTCTGCGTTTATAGACTTTCCATTCTGCTTTTACCCGATTCTTCTTAATTCAGACAGTTTCTTGTATAATACCAGGTGTGTACAGAAAAATAACCAAAAGGATTTGGATTGTTCATTTAAATGCTCTAAGTTTGCAGAGTGAATGTTCACTAACTTTTTTAAGTGATATTAATTATGGAATTATCCGACAGACAAAAGCAGATTATTAATGTTTCGCTCGATTTAATTGCCGAAAACGGGATTCAGGGGCTTACTATTAAGAACCTGGCAAAACGAATTGGTTTTTCCGAATCGGCAATTTACCGGCATTATGAAAACAAAATTGAGATTTTAGTCGCTATTTTGAATTATTTCAAGGAAAATGCCGAAAAGCTTTTTAATACTGAATTAAATACTGAAGGCGATGCGTTAACTAAAATAGATCATTTATTCTTAAACCAGTTTCGAATATTCTCAGCATCCCCATCACTGGTAGCGGTTATTTTTTCGGAGGAATTATTCCGGAATGAAGCGATATTGGTAGCGAAGGTTTCTGAAATTATGAAATCCAACTTAGATGCCTTAACCAGTATTATTATAACTGGTCAGAAAAATGGGGAACTCCGAACGGATGTGGAAGCGGAGCACTTGGCCATAGTAGTTATGGGTACCTTGCGTTTGTTTGTTAAGCAATGGCAAATGTCCGGTTCTGCGTTTAACCTGTCGGTAAAGGGGAATGAATTATCGAATTCAATAAAAAGATTGGTAAAAAACAGGAGGTGAAAAATGGAAATCAGAAAGGTAAATGAAATCAGAATCGAAGAGACGCCGCACAAAGTTGACGTACGCAAATTGTACGATGACTCTTCGGCACAAGCCATGCACATTACTTTGCAGCCCGGTGAAGCGCTAAAGCCCCACATCACTCCGGTTGATGTTTTTTTCTATGTACTTGAAGGAACCCCGGAAATTCAGGTGGGGAATGAAAAGCTTGAAATTCAAGCCGACAGTCTGGTGGTCAGCCCTAAAGGAATTGTTCATTGTTTGTATAATAACACATTAAATATTGCACGTATTTTGGTGGTTAAAGCCCCTAAACCAAATACTCCGACAAGGCTTTTGTAGGGATCAACTCAATTAACACACCGTGTTGGTGCGTATTTTTTTCAATCCCTGGAATAAATTGAAACCACCCTCCATACCATGGGGTAGTTTCAGTTTTTGACAGGTAGAATAATCCCGGAATTTGGAACGTTAGTCGATGAGGAACAGAGTTTTATAGAGGTATATGTGAAATGAGAACAAATCGAACTTCAAACCATTAATGCAAAATGAGAACAAAAAAAATTTGTGCTACCAGGTTAGTGAATATTCACAAATCTATTCGGTTTTTCCTGTTACTGGCAGCTTTAACATTTTATAATGCATCAAATGCGCAAACGTGGTCGTTGCAGCAATGTCTCGACACTGCAATAGTAAACAACAAAAACCTGCAAATCAGCAGGAATAAAATGGAAGTGGGAACTGAAAAACAAGGCGAAGCAAAAGCCAACCTCCTTCCAAAAATCGGATTGTATGCCGATTATAAATATTTTGCGGAGTTGCCCTACCAGTTAATGCCGCAATCAGCTTTTGGCGGCCCCCAGGGAATGTACAAGGAAGTTCAAATGGGCGTGCCTCATAACATTGGCACAAATATTCAGTTAGCAATGCCCGTTTACAATTCGCAGGTTTACGGCGCTATTGAGGCCACCAAAATTGCTTCGGAATTAAACGGCCTTCAATACAAAAAAACTGAAGAACAGGTGCTTTTTGAAATATCGAATCTTTATTATAATGCGCAGATTCTGACCCACCAAAAAGCGTTTATTGATAGTAATTTGGTGAATACCAGTAGGCTGCTCAGGAATTTGAAACTGTTGCATGCGCAACAAATGATTAAAAAAAGCGATGTCTCAACCATTGAATTACAAAAAGAGCAATTAAAAACCCAGCTTGACCTGGTGGAAAACAATTTAGTGCAGGTAATGAATGCTCTGAAATATTCAATAGGCATTCCGTTTCAGCAGGATATTCAGATTGAAACCGAAATAAAAAACAGGAAAGTTGTTGATTATACAAGTTCAATTCCGGTTGATTTACAAATTGCAAACACACAAAACAAGCTTTTAACAAGCGAGCTGAGTACCCTTAAAGGTTCGCGCTTACCTACTGTTTCTTTATTCGGAAGTTACGGAATGATGGGTTTGGGCTACGATGAAAAACCAAATGACTTTCTCAATTTTTATCCCACTGCTTTTGCCGGGTTGCAGTTGTCGGTACCTCTTTTTAATGGAACAGTTACCAAACGCAAAATCAACCAAAAAAAGCTGGAGATACAAAATAACCGGTTACAAATTGATTTGGTTACCGACCAAAACCAAATGCTTCTTGAAAATGCCGGCCGGCGCAGAGCTGTTAGCTGGCAAATCATTACAGATACTCAAAAACAAATAGAACTGGCCGGTACCGTTTACCGCGAAAGGGTATTGCAACAGGAAGCGGGCACGGCCACACTGACCGATGTTTTGCTGGCCGATAATGCAGTGCGGGAAGCACAAACAAGCCATTTGTCAGCCATTATCGACTACCTGAAAGCTGATTTGGAATTAAAACGATTAAGCGGAAATGTTTTATCTGAAAATTAAAAAACAGAACCATTATGTTGAAAAAGATTATTTATATCGTTGCCATACTGGCACTTATTGCTTTTACTGTTTTTAAACTGAAAAGCAACAAGGAAACCACCGAAAACAGGGTTTATCAATACGATGAAGAAAAACCAATAAGTGTTCAGGCAATTCCTGTTATTGCAAGTGATTCCCAAAGTGAATACACCTTTTCAGGAGTCTTTGAGGCAAACCGAGAGAGTAAATTAAGTGCAGATTTACAGGGAAAAGTAACAGCTGTTTTTGTGGAGATGGGCAGTGTGGTTCAAAAAGGGCAACCACTGGTTCAGTTAGATAACACGCTTTTAAAACTGCAGCTTCAAAGTGTTGAAATCCAAATTCAGGGCCTCGAAGCCGATGTAAGCCGATACGAGGTACTTGCTGCTGCAGATGCCATTCAGGGGGTTCAGCTCGAAAAGGCCATTTTGGGTTTGAAAACGGCTAACGTCCAAAAAGCAACCCTGGAGGAGCAAATACAAAAAACCACTATCCGCGCACCATTTAACGGAATTGTTACGGCAAAACTAACCGAAGAAGGAGCATTTGCTGCTCCCGGAGTGCCATTGCTTCAACTTACAGATATTTTAAACCTGAAATTTGTTGTTAATGTGCCTGACAACGAAGTGTCGAAGTTTCATGAAGCGCAAATTTGTCAGGTTTCAATCGATGTGTACCCCGGACTTTTACTGAGCGGCAAAGTTGCAATGGTTGGCAGCAAAGCCAATATGGGTAACAGTTATCCCGTTCATCTGGCGCTGAAAAATACCGACGATTTAAAAATAAAATCAGGTATGTTCGGGAAAGTGACTGTAAAAACCGACGCAAACAACCATCGAATCAGCATTCCGGCATCGGCCATGGTGGGAACCTCGCTCCAACCTCAGGTTTATGTTGTAAAAAACGGAAGGGCTGTGTTGCAGAATATCACGGTAACAGGGCGTGTAAATGATAAAGTGATTGTTCAGGAGGGCGTCTCAGAAGGCGATAAAATTGTAACCACGGGCTTTATCAATCTTTTTGACGGAGCCAAAATCACCATTAACTAAATTGAATAATGAATATTACAGAAATTTCAATAAAACGACCATCCCTGATTATTGTGCTTTTCAGCGTTTTTGCTCTATTGGGGATTATCGGATATCAAAACCTGAGTTACGAATTGCTGCCCGATTTTAACCAACCGGTTGTGGTGATTAAAACCATTTATCCCGGTGCAGAGCCCCAGGAAGTTGAGACTTCGGTTTCACGGAAAATTGAAGACGCATTGTCGAATCTCGAAGGTGTGGATTATCTCGAAACCAAATCGATGCCTAACGCCTCGGTGATTATTGCCAATCTGAAATACGGAACCAACGTGGATAATGCCATGCAGGATGCGCAACGGTATATCGACAATATTCTCACCGATTTGCCGGCCGATATTCAGAGCCCGGTTATGAGCAAAGTGTCGCCCAACGATTTACCCATTATTTCCATTAGCGCTACCAGTCGTTTGCCGGAAACGGAGTTTTATCAGAAAATGAAGGATGATTTTCTTCCCCAGATTCAGCAATTGAAAGGGGTGGCCGAAATTACAATGCTGGGTGGGGAGGAACGGGAAATTCAGGTCAAAGTTGATCAGGAAAAACTTAAGTTGTATAAGATCTCACTTTTGCAGGTGGTTGAATCCATAAACCGCTCGGGACTTGATTTGCCTGCCGGAAAAGTGCAGTCCGACAAGGTTAATAATTCGGTGCGCCTCACCGGAAAGTTTGCCACGACAGAGGATATTATGAATGTACAGGTGGCGATGCCTGTTCCTGGAAGTCCTGTTTATGTAAAAGATATTGCCCAGGTGATTGACGGCGTTAAAGAAATTGAATCGGTGAGCCGTTACAATGGTGAAAATGGAATAGGTCTTTTACTGAAAAAACAAGGCGATGCCAATGCCGTGGAGGTATCGAAAATGGTTCGCGAGAAACTGGCCCTTATTGAAGAACAAAACCAGGAAGCTGGTATTAAGTTTATTATTGCCGATGACTCAACCGACAATACCATTGCTGCTGTCGATTCCGTGGTGAAGGATTTGATTTTGGCTGTCATTTTGGTTTCGCTGGTCATGCTTTTATTTTTAAAGAGTTACAGAAACGCAATAATTGTAATTGTTGCAATTCCCACCTCGTTGATCACTGCTTTTGCCGTGATGTGGTTATTGGGATTTACTCTTAACCTGATGACCTTGCTTGCGATGTCGCTGATAATTGGTATTCTGGTTGATGATGCCACCGTTGTTTTGGAGAACATTCAGCGGCATCTCGATATGGGCAAAGAAAAACGAACGGCATCGATGGCTGGTCGCATGGAAATAGGTTTTTCGGCACTTTCCATCACTTTGGTGGATGTGGTAGTCTTTCTTCCGATTTTGTTTTTACAGGTCTTTGTGGCCGATATGCTTAAACAATTTTCGGTAGTAGTCATCACTTCCACATTGACAAGTTTATTGGTAGGTTTTACTCTGACTCCCTGGATGGCATCCCGCATTGGGAAAAAAGAAGATTTGCAACCCACCAATATTTTTAACCGCTTTTTGCTTTGGTTCGAATACCAATTGGAAACCTTTGTTCAATGGTATGGAAGAGAATTAGGCCGGGTGTTGAACCACAAACTTATTTTTACGGGAATAGTTGTTTTACTGCTGGTTTTTACCGGCGGAATGATGAAACAGGGAATCATAGGAAAAGAGATGATGTCGACCGGCGACCAGGGAAAATTCCGCTTAAACCTTGAATTTGATAAAAGTATTACCGTTCAGCAAAATAATATTGTATCGCAACAGGTTGAAAACTACATTCTGCAACAGGATGAAGTGGCGTCCATATTCAGTAACGTTGCCGGCCCAGGCACCGGGATCGGAAGTCTTGGTGTGGGCTCAGCCAATAAATCGGAATTTACGGTTCAGCTTAAACCTGAAGAGGAGCGACTGTTGAAAACCGAGGCGTTTATGAAATTGCTTAGGAATGAGTTGGAATCGGAATTTCCGGGAATCAACTTTTCGATGGCTTTCATTGGTTTATTGCCCAAGTCGGCACCCATAAAAATTACCCTGAGCGGGGCCCATCTTCCGGAAGTATTGAAATCTGCTCAGAATTTGCAAGCCGCGGTTAAAAAGTTGCCTGGAGCCGACAATGTTCAACTTTCGGTGGTCGAAGGAAATCCGGAATACAAAGTTATTCCCGACCAAGACAAAATGCAGCGGCTCGGATTAAATACCGCCTATGTGGGGATGAATTTACGCACCGCTTTTACGGGGAACGAAGAGGCTACCTTAACTGAAAATGGTACGGAATACCCGGTGCGTATCCGGCTTGACGATTTTAATCGGAAAAACTTCGAAGATGTTCAAAACCTTACCATTATTAATCCCGGAAATATTCCAGTTTCGGTTTCCCAGTTTGCTGAGGTTAAGCAGGATAACTCACCTTCATTGCTCGAACGGCTCGACCGCCAGGCTTCGGTGACCCTTACCGCCGAGTCGTTTGGCCGCCCGTCGGGTACCCTTGCCGATGATGTAATTGCTTACCTTGAATCCCATCCACTTCCCGAAAATGTGAAACTAACCTGGGGGGCTGACATAAAAACCCAGAACGAAAGTTTTGGTGCCCTTGGTTCAGTGCTCCTGATTTCGTTTATTCTGATTTACTTGATTATGGTGGCTTTGTACGATAGTTATATATATCCGTTTGTGGCACTGTTTGGAATTCCGGTAGCCGGTATTGGTGCCTTCCTGGCTTTGAATTTGTCGGCCAACGACATCACGTTATTTGCACTGCTTGGATTAATTATGCTCATGGGGTTGGTAACCAAAAATGCCATCCTGATAGTTGACTTTACCAACCAGCTAAAAGCTCAGGGCATACACTTCAAGGAAGCGCTGGTAAAAGCGGGTAAAGAACGTATGCGACCGATTTTAATGACCACTTTATCCATGGCTATTGGCATGTTACCCATTGCTCTTGCAAAAGGAACTGCCAGTGAATGGAAAAACGGCCTGGCCTGGGTTATTATTGGAGGGCTTCTTTCGTCGTTGATATTGACGGTGTTTCTGGTTCCGGTGGTGTATTATGCCGTTGATTCGATGAAGGAGAAATTCAATAAAAGCAACTGAATGAAAAAGGCCAATGGCTTAGCAATTGGTGATAAGGGTGAAACGGTGAAAGTCGGTAAGGGTTTATTACCTTTGTCTTCAAAAAAGTTTCGTTATTGATGAAGCCATTTGATTACCGATCGGTTGCATTGCCTGTGACTGAGTTGATTCCGGATGTACAACAATATTTACGGGAGCGCAATACACTGATTGTATCGGCTCCGCCGGGTGCCGGCAAAAGCACCGT
>JAFGDX010000134.1 GCA_016931875.1 Prolixibacteraceae bacterium | reverse complement strand
TGGGTGTGGGCAGAATTTACAATACCGGTTCAGGCGGGAAAGTGGTGGTAAAAGTTTACAAAGGAACCAATACACCTGAACAACTGTTGTATTCTCAATCAGTTGATCTCGGTTTTTTTGTGGAAGATGCCATGAATTATATTGGTTTCAGCCAGGATGTGTGGCCTTCCGGGAATTTCTTTATAGGTTTTGAATTGCAGGGGATGTCCTCTTCCGATACTTTTGCTGTTTATCAATCGGTAAGAGATGCCGATGAAGATAATTTCTTTTATTTCAAAACCGGAAGCATGTGGTATAATTTTGCCCTCACAAATGCGGATAACTACTCGGTTTCCAATGTTTTTGAAGTAGTAGCCTGCAACATCAACAGCAACTCGCGGAAAGATACTCCAAAGGTTACTGATCCGCTCGATATTATGGTTTATCCAAATCCAACAAATTCGTGGTTTATATTGGAGGCAGGGCAGGAAATTGCCGTTGAAAATATCACCGTGTTAAATCTGCTGGGACAGGAAGTTCCGGTAATTTTTGGCAACCTTCAGGAAAAAAAGATACAAATTGACTTGTTGGGAAACGTTCCGGGTGTTTATTTTGTACGCTTTAACAACGGGAAAAAATTTGTATCTGAAAAGATATCTTATCTTCCCAGGTAGTACCTTAAAATGAAACAAATTTTACTGCTTATTCTGATTGCTGTTTTTTTTTATTCTTGTGGAAATAAGAAAAATACAACGTCTTCATCTGGAAACAATACCAATGATTTTGCCCGTGGTTTTCAAATCTCAAAAGCACGTGAAGTAACAAAGCTAACCGTTTATAATCCGTGGGAGAAGGCACAAAATGTGAAAGTTGAATACTTTCTGATAAACAAAAACAGGGAAATTCCCGATTCCCTTCAATCAAAAAATACAATACAAACACCGGTTGAAAGAATTATCTGCTTGTCAACCTCGCACTTGGGTTTTATCGGTGTTTTAGGTGAAAATCAATCAGTTGTAGGAGTTTCGGGGGCGGGTTATGTGTCCGGTGAGGAGATTCAGGAGCGCATTGCGGCGGGTAAAGTTGTAGATGTAGGTTACGGGCAAAACCTGAATTATGAGATGATTTTAAACCAGCATCCGGATTTGGTTATGCTCTATGGTGTGGGCGGCGAAGTTACTTCGCTGGTGAAAAAACTGGAAGAACTGGGAATTCCGGCAATAATGAATGCGGAATATCTGGAAGAAACTCCGCTGGGAAAAGCCGAATGGATAAAATTTGCAGGTGCTTTGTATGAAAAGGAGAACGAGGCCACACAGTTTTTTAACCGTATTAAAAAAGATTACCTTTCATTAAAAGAAAAGGTGAAAGAGAAGGAAAATAAACCGAAGGTTCTTGTTGGCTCGCCCTACAAGGATTCGTGGTGGATTCCGGGTGGAAATTCATACATGGCCAACCTGATAAAAGATGCCGGTGGCGATTACATCGGAAAAAACAACAGTTCGCACGAAAGTTATGTAATTTCGTTTGAAAATGCGCTGGCCTACGGAAATGAAGCAGATGTGTGGATCAACATGGGGCTTTTATCTTCAAAAAAAGAAATTGTTGCTGCCGATCAGCGGTTTGAAAGTTTTAAGGTTTTAAAAGAAGGGCGCGTGTTTAACAACAACAACAAAATGGGCAAAAAGGGAGGCAACGATTTTTGGGAAAGTGGCACAGTTTACCCCAATTTAATCCTGCGCGATTTGATTTCCGTTTTTTATCCGGGAACAATAGAAGATGAAATGATATATTACAGGGAAGTAAAATGAACCAAAAGCGAGACAATAAAACACTGCCTGTCCGTTCGATATTTTTTTTATTGAGCCTGTTATTTTTAGTGCTGCTGGTTGCCGATTTGTTGCTGGGTTCGGTAATTGTTCCGCTGAAACACATATTTATTTCGGTTTTTCCCACAGCAGAAACCAACGAAACTTTCCGCACTATTATTCTCGATTTTCGTTTGCCCAAAGCCATCACCGCCATTTTAACCGGTGCCGCTCTTTCGGTCAGCGGGCTTCAAATGCAAACTGTTTTCCGGAATCCGCTGGCAGGGCCGTTTGTTTTGGGGATTAGTGCCGGCGCCAGTTTGGGCGTTGCTCTTTTTGTGCTTGGTTTTTCGTCGGTGGTTGCTTTTGGGGTGGTTTCCGTAAGCGGTGCATGGCCACTGGCCATTGTTGCCTGGATAGGTTCGTTTCTGGTGATGCTGCTGGTGTTGTATGTTTCAACCCGTGTAAATGACATCATGACCATTTTGATTCTCGGAATCCTTTTTACCAGTGCGGTTTCGGCTATTGTTAGCATTCTCCAGTATTTTAGCAGCGAGTCGATGTTAAAAGCGTTTATTATCTGGACCATGGGAAGCCTGGGAAGTGTTACCAACGCGCAGCTCTCGGTAATGGCGCCTGCAATACTGCTGGGCATTCTTCTGGCACTTTTTAAAATAAAAGATTTGAATGCTTTTCTTCTGGGCGAAAATTATGCGCGTTCTCTCGGGGTAAAAATCATTTCAAGCCGTATTGTAATTTTTTTGAGTACCAGTTTGCTGGCCGGAACCATTACTGCATTTTGCGGGCCAATCGGATTTATCGGGATTGCCGTGCCACACATTTGCCGTGTGATTTTTAAAACATCGGACCACCTGGTTTTGGTGCCTGCCGTTATTTTAACCGGAGGTATTGTGATGTTGTTCAGCGACATTGTTTCGCAATTGCCGGGAATGCAAACCACACTTCCCATCAACTCGGTTACGGCAATCATCGGAATACCGGTTATTATGTGGATGATCATCAAAAACAAAAAATTTGTTTCGGTTTCATGAATAACCCAGGATTTAATATTGAGCTGAAAAATCTTTCGGTTGGTTACGAACTTCCCGGTGGTGGTCCTCTGGAAATATTGAAAAGTATCAACTTTTCAGCATCTCCCGGCGAAATGGTGGCGCTGATTGGAAGTAACGGAATCGGGAAAAGTACCTTGTTGCGAACACTGGTGGGGTTTCAGAACTATTTTTCGGGAAGCATTCAACTAAACGGCAAAGAATTGAGAACCATTGGTTCCAGGGAGATAGCCTGGGTAATGAGTTTTGTTTCAACTGAAAATATACGTGTTGCCAATATGACGGTATTTGATTTGGTGGCTTACGGACGTTTTCCTTATACCAACTGGATAGGACGATTAACCAGCGACGACAGGCAGAAAGTTGCCGATGCCATAAAAAAAGTAGGGCTGACCGGGTTTGAAAACCGGCAAACCATTCAACTAAGCGATGGTGAACGTCAGCGGGCAATGATTGCACGCGCCCTGGCCCAGGATACTCCGGTTATTATTCTGGACGAACCAACCGCATTTCTGGATGTAAGCAACAAATATGAAATTTTTCACCTTCTTCAGGTTTTGTCCAAGGAAAAGGGAAAAACCGTTATTCTTTCCACTCACGATTTAAATATTGCTTTGCGCGAAGTAGATAAACTCTGGATTGTTACTGAAGAAGGGAACTTTCAGGGGGCGCCCGAAGATGCCGTTTTGAATGGCTGGTTAAATCAGCTGTTTAAAAACGAAAATATTGGTTTTGATTTGAAAGAAGGTGAATATTTTTTTAAGAAGAAATTCAGAGAGAAGGTAAAAGTGGAAGGAGAGGGGCTTTCTCTTATCTGGACACTTCGTGCGCTGAACCGTTTGGGATACCAGATTGTGATGAAAGCTGAACCTGACTTTAAAGTGACTGCCGGCGAAAAATCGTGGACCTTTCAGAAAGGAAATGCTACGGAAAAATTTAATTCCATTTATGAACTTCTGATGTTTTTAGAGAAATAAAAAAGTCGTCTTTGTTCTAAGAAGGCTTTTTCCGATTTTGTTATTGAGTTAATACCCGGCAGCCTGTCCGTCTTTTCTCGATTCGGAAGCGCCAAAGTATACTTTATTTTTACTGTCGCGTTTAATGGCCTGGTAACCGCCGTACGGGCCGTATTCGTAACTTATTTTATGCCCCTTCTGCATCAGTGAGCGAATGGTTTCGTAAGAAAAACCAGTTTCCAGGGTAACTTCGCCACCATCGGTCATGGTGCCTCCGGTGGGGTCGCTCGAACCGATATGCTGAATTCGGGGTGCATCGCCGGCTTCCTGGATATTCATTCCAAAATCGATGATGTTGCAAATGATCTGAACATGTCCCTGTGGCTGCATATCTCCACCCATCACGCCAAAACTCAGAAACGGCTCGCCGTTTTTAGTAACAAATGCCGGAATGATGGTGTGAAAAGGTCTTTTATGAGGCTCGTAAACATTCATGTGTCCTTCTTCCAGCGAAAACAATTCGCCGCGGTCCTGCAAAATAAAACCCAGTTTTCC
>JAFGDX010000133.1 GCA_016931875.1 Prolixibacteraceae bacterium | reverse complement strand
CGTAAGCGGCTGCAAATGTAAACACCTTTTTTGAATCACCAAATAAAATTTCAGATAATTTTTAGCATCATTGTTTCATCAAAAAACAATGAATTGAAAATCAATGTCATCACAAACAAAAATATTCTTTAAAAAAAATTAAACTGCCCCTTTTAAGGGGTTATAACTGTTTCCCGGGATTTCAGTTGTTGTATTTCAGGAGGCAGAAAAGATAGTTTTTGCCTCACATTTTTATCTCGTGCCAATTATACTTTTTAAACATTATATTATCCGAGAATTTTCTCCCAAAAGTAATTGGGAGGCTGGCACTCTTTAAATCCGGCCTTTTTGTAGAGATTCTGGGCTTTGTAATTATCCTGCCTCACTTCAAGGTTTATCCGGCAATAACCATTTTCAGCTGCATATTCAGTAATCTTGTTCAGCAGAAACAATCCAACCCCCCGGTTTCTGTATTTGGGAGATACAATAAAGTCGTGAATGTTAATCAATGGTTTTGCTTTCCAGGTTGAAACGTTCAGGTTACAGTTGGCAAGGGCTACAAAATCATTCTGAATACAAACAAAAAAACCCAGATACGAGGAATGTTTTTTGAGCCTTTCAACAATTTTAGGTTTTAATTCTTCAGGCATTGGTTCTCCTATCCCCATTTCATCGAGCATATAGTCGTTCATCAGTTCAATCAATGCCAAACTGTGTGTTTCATTATTTAAATCAACTGCTACAAATTGCATTTTCTTATTCCTATGGCTTTAGATTGACAACAAATTGCCTGACACAAATTTAAACTTCCAGCTCCAAATTATGCTTTTTTGCCCTTACTCCCAACTTTCTTCGCGTAAATTTTTAATTATCTGCCGGTTTGAATAAAAGAGCAACCTTCCGTTCAAAACCAATACAACTGAAACCGGTTGTGAAACGAATGTATTTGACAACTTGTTTATTGTTTACCCATTCCATATTCTTTTATAAATTAAACGTGCATCAACCGCGACTGGCATATAAAACACATCCAAAACCGTTGTATAAAAGGCCGCTACAACCTGAATCTTCAAAAACCATTTTATCCGGAACAAACTGTTCCTTCCACTTTTAAGTTTTTTTAGCGGAATTATTTCCCTTTCTACCATTTGATATTACTCACAAAAGTGTATTTTCGTTTCCAAAATTTAAAACTAACACAAGTGTCACAAAATCTGGTAATTATTCCGACCTACAATGAAAAAGAGAATGTGGAGAAAATGGTGAGAAAAGTCTTTTCGCTTGAAACTCCATTTCATTTATTAATAGTAGAAGACAATTCTCCTGACGGTACGGCAGCCATTGTAAAACGCTTACAGGAAGAATTTCCGGACCGGTTACATATTCTGGAAAGAAAAGGGAAACTTGGTTTGGGAACTGCTTATATTGCCGGGTTTAAATGGGCGCTGGAAAAAAACTACGATTTTATTTTTGAAATGGATTGTGATTTTTCACATAATCCGGATGATTTGGAAAGGCTACACGATGCGGTAGTAAATGGAGCCGACGTTGCGATTGGGTCGCGTTACATCTCGGGGATTAATGTTATCAACTGGCCGCTGGGGCGGGTGCTGATGTCGTATTTTGCATCGATGTATGTGCGGATTGTTACCGGCATGAAAATTATGGACACCACCGCCGGCTTTAAATGCTATCGCCGAAAAGTTTTGGAAACCATTGAGTTTGAAAAAATAAGACTGATTGGGTATGGATTCCAGATTGAAATGAAATTTACTGCTTACAAATTTGGGTTTCATATAGTTGAAGTTCCGATCGTATTTACCGACCGCAAGGAAGGCACATCAAAAATGAGCGGCGGAATTTTTAACGAAGCGCTTTGGGGCGTACTAAAAATGAAAATGAGAAGCTGGTTCAGAAAATATAAATAAGGGAATAAATCCGTTTCCCTTTTTTTTGATTTTTATGCCTGCCGGTAAGAAAACCTCCCCCGAAATTCATTTTTTTTATTTTTTTTAAGAAGTTATACATGTCAGGTATACCAACACTTCGCTGATTTTTCAAGGCAAAATATGCTGCAGGACACAGCCAATGAAATTTTTTTTTTAAAAATTATATCGTAATTTTCCGGTAACGCTAACGGAATTGCCGGGTTACCGGTAAAAATTGAAATAAACGTACTACATTTAGTGTTGATATTGAAAGACATTTTAGGAATTAAACGTAATTAACTTTAACTAAAACCAAATTGCCTATGTAAATTATATCCAGCAAAAAATCAGACGAATATTCAAATCGTTAAATACTTAGCAAACAATTGCTAAAAAGTATTGAAATTTACTCATTTAATAATTAAACCTATGAAAAGAAACACAACGCAAAGTTTTTTGCGCAACAGGCGCATTGGGCTCCTGCCAAAGTTATTCTTAATTGGAATTTTCCTGCTGGCCCAGTTTGCAGCTTACTCCCAACAAACCAAAACCATTACCGGAAATATCAAAGGAACAGATGATGCCCCCATTCCAGGTGTTACAGTGATTGTAAAAGGAACCACCAATGGCACCGTCACTGATATAGATGGTAATTATTCTCTGTCGAATGTTCCGGTTGATGGTACAATTGTATTTTCATTTGTGGGGTTACGGACCCAGGAAATTGTAGTTGGAGACCAGACAACAATTAATATTACAATGGAAACCGATGCCATTGGGCTTGATGAAGTGGTAGCCATTGGTTATGGTACCGCAAGGAAAAAGGACCTTACCGGTTCTGTTGTCAATGTAAATGCCGAGGAGATGCAAAAGTTTCAGCCTTCCAATGTGCAGGAAATGCTTCGTTCGGCCGTGCCCGGTTTACAGGTGGGTTACAGCACCAGTGCAAAGGATACTCCTGAATTTCTTGTTCGTGGAAGCAATACCATTAAAGCAGACGTAGATGATGATGTTGATGAAGAAGCAATTGCAAACCGGCCACTGATTGTGCTGGATGGTGTAATTTTTAACGGCGACATTGCTGAGATTAATGTAAACGACATTGAAACCGTTGACGTGCTAAAAGATGCCAGTGCAGCATCGATTTATGGTTCGCGTGCTGCCAACGGCGT
>JAFGDX010000132.1 GCA_016931875.1 Prolixibacteraceae bacterium | reverse complement strand
TATTTGACAGGGTGAACGGGGTTGTTATGGATGTAAAGGATAGTTCGTCTCAACCAGGCAAAGTTGTCAATTCTTTTTCGTTTAAATGGCCGTTCGAACATGGTCCCCTTACTCCCGTATTTTGTATTATAGTACCTGGTATATGAATTAAGGAGGTGCGAAACATGTTTTTCGGGTTTTGGAATTCTGACGCTGCCAGGAGCTTCGCACGCTGACAGGTCGCTGGTTTCCCATTCTATTTCGTTGAACCTGACGGTGTCGACAGACCCGTCAGCGTTGCTGTATTTGTAGCCAATATTTTCTTTTAACCGTACCAAAAAATGAAAATGGTTCGGCATTAGCGCCCATGCATACGTTTCGGCAACGGGTTCAATGTACTTCTCATATAAATGCAGAAAGTATTCGTAATTGCTGGTTTCTTTATACAAATTACGGTAACCTGCACCATGTGAAAAGATGTGATAGTAGTTGCCAAATTCAAGTTTTTCAATTGTCATATCATATGTTTTGTTTCCTGGCAGCTTAATTAAAATTACCGGAATTGGTTGTTTTGTTATGCTAACAGGTTTCTTGTATTCAAGTTTTTCATACTGGTTATATGTTTTGTAACGCTGACAGGTCTTTCAGACCCTGTCAGGTTGGTTTATAATTTCTATCCACCCAAACCCGCTTGAACTCTTCTCACTTACTCCGGCCCCCCAAATCATGCGGTGAATTTCAACCGGTGCTTTCAGTTCAAAGCCGAACAAATTGCCCACTACCCTCGACTCTTCCTTTGTGCCGGGCTTCAGTATAAAACCGGCACGTTTGAAAGCGCTTGTCCGGTTCAATTTGATTTGTCCGGGCGAAATCAAGCCGGCATTCCGGGTGTTGTTGTATTTTTCAACGAGGTGTTTTACGGCCAACAATTCAAACATATCATCGGCTGGCGAAAGGTATTGCGGGTGTTTGTCCGTTTCGGTTTTATAGCTCACCACCCAGGGGGTTTGCAGGTTATAGGTCATGGTTTCAGAAAAAGAAGGCTCGGGTAAAGCTTCCACACTGGCTACTCTGAAATCGATGCCGTTAAATTTGTCTCCGAGGTAAAACTCCTGGCTCATAAACAAACCTTTGATAAAGTTGGAAGCTGCCTCGGTTACATCGAACGAAATCTGCAACCCAATGTCATGTGCCGCAATTTCAAACAGTTTTTTTTCTTTCCAGAGTTTGGGTTTTCCGAAATCGAGCCTTGAAAAACAAAACAATTTGTAGAGTTTGGTTTCACTTTGTCCGTACCCTTTTTCGTGAAGGAATTGTGCAAAATCCTTATCGGCCTGTTTCAGTACTTTGTAAATCCATGCGCTAATGTAGTACTGGTAATCCATGGGCAACATGCATTGCTTCGTGGTGCGGTTTAAGGTAAGTTTAATTCTCATAAGTGTTTTTTACATGTGATATGTTTGTCAGGCAATTTTTTATAATTCTTTTCCGGGGTTAGAAGCCCGCGGAAATGGTCTGAAAAATACAAATCCGGCAACGGATAAAGCAATACGAAATGCCATGCGGTTTGAAACCTGAAACCGATTTGCAATTTCGTACGAATGGGAACACAGATGACAGGAAAGATATATCATGCTTTCCGGCAACTTTTTCAATTTATTTTGTCTCTCATTGTTCATGGTGGATGGAGCGACTTTTTTGTTTGGCCCTATAAAACTATCGTATTTAATTCAAACAGAAGAACATCAACCAAAAAAAATTTTATGTTTTTCAGCAGTTTATTAAAATCCAATTCATATCCAATGAGCGATAAAGAACGATGGGATGTCTGTAAAAGTTGGGAAACTGCGGATTAGAATAAATTCCCGCCTCTATCTTCCTTTTCTTTCATCCGAATGCATTTTGTAACTGTTGCACGCTTTTCATCAATTTACAAAGCTGGAATTCGCATAAAAAAATGATTCATTTTGACGGGGTTTCTTTAATCACACCCATTTTATACCTTTATTCTTATTTTTCAACATTTATATCTGACGAAAAAATGAAAAGAGCAAAGTTTCTTCCCCTCCGTTTTGTCGTTGTGGCAACCCTGTTTATTTTCTGTGGCTGCACCGCTTCCCGTGACAAATCCTACCAACAGCTTATGAATTATGCAGAAACGGTGAAGGTGATTAACACCCATGAACATCAACGCAATCCGTTGGACATGGGTTATAAAAGTTACCATTTCTGGGTGCTTCTCAGCAACTCCTATTTAAACGCCGATGTGGTTAGCGCCGGAGGAAAAAGCTTTACCCTTGAACAACTGAACACGGGCACCCCCGATGAATTTTGGGCAAGCAACGGTGAATATCTCAGCTTTTGCAGCCAAACCAGTTACTACGGCCAGTTTATGGAGGGAATAAAAAAATGTTACGGATACAATGAACCAGCTTTTACACCCGAAGGAATAAAAACACTTTCGCAGCAAATTGAAAACAGCTATCACAACTATGCGGCCTGGTTTGATTCGTGTTTTCAGCAGGCGGGATTTGAAACCATGCTTATCGATCAACACTGGGCGCCGTTTAACCTCGAAACCGACAAAACGTATTTCAGATTGGTTTTTCCTGTAAACCTGCTGGTTTCGAACATTGGCAATGCCCGTCAGGTGTACACCCAACAACACCATACATTTAAAACCTTCAGTGAAACCACCGGTATCCAACAAATCAATTCGCTTGACGATTACCTGCATTTTGCCGATTTTATGCTGCAATCGGCCATAAAGAACGGAGCCGTAGCGCTAAAGAATTCAATGGCCTACAGCCGGTCCATTTATTATGAAAATACCCCCGGGGAAGTTGCTACTGAATTGTTTCGTAAATCTCCCGGGTTAAGTTCCTCCGAAAACAAGGCATTGCAAGACTTTATGTTTCACTGGTTCCTTCGCAAAGCGGCAGAATACGAGCTACCCATGCAAATTCATACCGGGTATTTGGCCGGAAACGGAAACCGGCTCGAAAACGGCCATCCCATCCATCTCAACTCCCTTTTTTTGCAACACCCGGAAACCCGGTTTGACCTTTTTCACGGAGGGTTTCCGTGGACCGGTGAATTTACTGCCCTCGGGAAAATGTTTCCCAACGTATATCTTAACCTTGTATGGCTGCCGCAAATATCAAAAGAAAGGGCCAAAGTTACTTTTAACGAAATGCTTGATACAATGCCCTACAACAAAATTTTGTGGGGCGGCGATTGTCATTTTATAGAAGAAGCGGTTGGGTCACTGGAGTACGGAAAACAAGTGGTTTGCGAAGTGCTGGCCGAACGGATTGCAAAAAATGAAATGGACATCACAACCGCTCAAAAAATAATAAGCGCTGTTTTCCGCGAAAATGCCCTGCAATGCTTTCCCCGGTTATTATCCAAAAACCAAACCTACTAAAAACACATTTTATTACTTTTGACCAATTGCGGAAATTCAATTTTGTTCTGAATCAATAACATTATTCAAAAAGACAGAAATGCAGAAATCAAAAATCATTCACAGACATTTAGGGAAAACCGGAATTGCATGTCCGCCAATTATTTACGGCACCAGTTATTTGGGAAATTTATACAGAGAACTTACAGAAGCTGAAAAACAGACGATTATCCGCGAGTGGTTTAATGTTTCTGAAGGCCCGGTTGTTATTGATACCGCGGGGAAATACGGTGCCGGTCTGGCCCTGGAAACCCTGGGAAAAGGATTAACCCAACTGGGAATTTCACCTGAAAAAATTACCATCAGCAATAAACTGGGCTGGTACCGTGTTGCGCTGAAAACCAGTGAACCTACTTTTGAACCCGGTGCCTGGGCCAATATAAAACACGATGCGGTTCAGAAAATAAGCTACAAAGGAATACTGGAATGCTGGGAACAGGGATGCGAACTTTTGGGTGACTATCAACCGCAACTGGTTTCGGTGCACGACCCCGACGAATATTTATTTGCGGCAAATTCCGAAAAAGAAAGACAAAAACGCTGGAATGATATAAAAGAGGCCTACCAGGCGCTTTTCGAACTAAAAGAAAAAGGCAAAGCGACAGCCGTTGGCATTGGTTCTAAAGACTGGCAAACCATCAGGCAACTGTATAACGAAATAAAATTTGACTGGGTGATGCTGGCCAATAC
This sequence comes from Prolixibacteraceae bacterium, assembly GCA_016931875.1. Taxonomy (GTDB): domain Bacteria; phylum Bacteroidota; class Bacteroidia; order Bacteroidales; family Prolixibacteraceae; genus Draconibacterium. The sequence continues at coordinate 6,678 of JAFGDX010000132.1, read as the reverse complement.
CTTTACCTTGTTTCGCCACCCGCCGCAAGTGCTGGAGTTTATTCAAAAACTTGCCGGAGAAGGCGTGGGAATCATTAACTCGGGAATTTTTAATGCGGGTTTTTTAACCGGCGGCTCGTATTTCGATTATCGTTTGGTTAGTGAAAATGAAGAAAAAGACCAGCCTCTTTTTGAATGGAGAAAAAAGTTCTTTTCAATATGCAACCGGTTTTCAGTAAAGCCCGGCGACGCCTGTTTGCAATTTGCCATATCGGCCCCTCAAATCAGCGCAGTGGCGCTCAATCCGGGAAAACCAACCCGGATAAAGGAAAACATAAAAGTGCTTGAAAATGAGCTTTCTTCTGAATTCCGGAACGAGTTAAAAAAATCAGGAATTGTAAACCGTGAATATCCATACCTGTAAAAACACAATTATGATAATCGATACACATCATCATTTTTGGAAGTATAATCCGGTAGATTTTGCCTGGATTAACGATGACATGGCCAACATCAGACGAAACTTTTTGCCGGCCGATTTGCAGCAAACCATTACAGAAACCCAGGTAACAGGGGTTGTTTCGGTTCAGGCACGGCAATGTCTGGAAGAAACCGGCTGGCTTCTGAAAATGGCTTCTGAAAATGGTTTTATAAAAGGAATCGTCGGCTGGGTGCCACTCGCCGCCGGAAATATTCAAACGGTTCTTGACCAATACTCTGCCTTCGATTTACTAAAAGGTGTGCGACATGTGGTGCAGGCTGAAACTGATCCGGACTTTATTTTAGGAAAAGATTTCAACCACGGAGTAAACTTGCTCGCAAAATACAATCTGGTTTATGATATTTTGATTTATGAACACCAGCTCCCCAACACCATCCGTTTTGTGGATCAGCATCCCAACCAGATTTTTGTACTTAACCACATAGCCAAACCCAGGATAAAGGAAAACAAACTCAACCCCTGGCAAAAACATATTTTCGAGTTGAGCCAACGCGAAAATGTGTATTGCAAAATCAGCGGCATGGTAACCGAAGCCGATTTTACCGCCTGGACGGTGGAGCAACTTCAGCCTTATGTTAACGTGGTTTTGGAAAGCTTTGGCCCCCAACGACTGATGTTTGGCTCCGACTGGCCGGTTTGCCTTGTTGCCACTACCTACAAAAACTGGGTTGAAATGGTAAAATCGCAGATTTCAGCTTTAAGCAAAACCGAACAGCAACTGATTTTATACCAAAATGCAACAAAGGTGTACCGCCTGTGATTCAAATTATCCTTTGCCTGTTGTTTTTTGCTATTGGTTTTTCCCGATACAAAACAGGTGTTCATACCCCCGCAAATAAATTTTCCCGTTACTTATGGCCGGCGAAGCATTCATTTTTTCACCCATATCGTTTTTTGCCACTACGGTAAATTCCGGCCCCGGTTGAATAACTGTAATCATCCCGTCGTCGTTGGGTATATAAACCAGTCCGTTGGCCAGCACCGGAGAAGAATACTGTTTTCCCAAATCTTCCTGCCAAATTATATTGCCGGTAGCTGCATCCAGACAATGAACACGTCCGTTGGTCATGGTGGTAAACAGGTAATCGTCAGTACAAACCGGCGACGGCACATAATAGGCTCCTTTGGTGGTTCTCCAAACCACATGGCTTTCCGAAACATCCCCTCTCCCATCCGGTTTTATGGCAAGCAAATGGCGTTGCGGCCAGGCACTACTGACCAGCACCAAATCGTTTTTTGAATTATAAACCGGACTCGAACAAAAATCTTCAGAAGGCCCGTTTACATACCAGATTTTCTCCCCGTTATCAGGATTATAGGCTGCGATTTCCTGGTTCCCGCAAAAAATCATCTGCATTTTGCCGGCCATTTCCCTGAAGATGGGAGTGCTAAAACTGTGTGCCGGTTTTTCGTGGGGCACCTTCCAGATCATTTCCCCGGTGGTTTTATTCATCGCTGCCATAAACGAATCGCCCAGACTGTTCCCGTTAATCATCACTTTGTCTTCAAACAAAACAGGCGAACAACTGTATCCGTGCGGACTTGAAAAAGTACCCGGTTTTTGCGACCATATTTTCTTTCCTGAAAAATCGTAGGCAGCAACTACCACATGTTCACCTTCCAAAAATGACACATATACCAGGTTCCCGTCGGTAGCCGGTGTTCCCGATGCATAGCTGTTGTCGCTGTGTTTATCTTCAAGTTTGGTTTTAACCATTACGGTTTGCCAAATCAGTTCACCGTTGTCACAATTATAACAAAGCAATACTCTTTCCTGTGTTTCGTGGATGGCTGTAATCGTAAAAAGCCTGTCGCCCCAAACAACAGGCGAAGAATGCCCAAACCCCGGTACCCTGGTTTTCCAGATTACATTTGCTGTTGAATCCCACTGAACCGGCAGATTGGTTTCTACACTTGTCCCGTCGCCGTTTGGCCCTCGCCAGCCGGGCCAGTTTTGCGCTTTCAGAAAACCTATTGACCCCATTCCGAGAACAAGGGTACAAACCAAAAGAAACCTTTTTTTCATACAGTTCTAAGTTAATTGATAATGGTGGGAGTAAAAATGGAAAAAAAAAGTGAATTAAAAAATTTATTCAATATTCCGGAACAGATCAGCGCCATCCGAAAAGCAAAAACTGCCTGTTAATACAGGCGTTTCCAACACCTGCTGTTGTAATATGTTGTTACAACAAAAAAGATTTTGCAAAAAAAATCAGAAATATCCTTCACTTTTTCTAAATTTGAAATGAAATAAACCCTATTTCATTTTTACACAAAGCCTGTTGGTAGAATACAGAATTATCGACGGGCTTTGTTTTATAAATTTGCAGGTTTCCTCTCCATATAGAAATAAGTACCTTCCTCCTTTATCCGTTCAAATCCAAAGCGCACATACAAATCAACTGCAGGATTTTGTTTTTCAACATGCATTGTAAGCATTTTGTTTTTTTGATCCGCCTCTTCAGCCAACTGTTTTAGAATGGCCGAACCAATTCCGCGGTTCCTGAATCGGGGAAGAACGATGATATCTACTATCCGTATCTCTCCTCCGTTTCTCCAAATATATAAACGTCCAACTTTGTCAGTTTTTCTTTTTACTATAAATAAATCTATCCCCGGAAATGTATGTAAATAATAACTATGCTGGGCATTAAACTGAAATTCAATAAAATTATCCTTTTGAATTTCTGACCAGTTTATGATTGCTAATTCTCTTTCACGCGTACTTCTGTATACTTCCATTAAAAAAGGAAAGTCAGCATCTGATATTTTTTGCAGCGAAAAGGCCATGTTCTGTGGTTATTTAAAACTAATTCAAAAATAAAATTAAATGCTTATTTATTTTAGACAAAAAGGTATTAAATTACATAATATTTAGGATGGACATAGACATAAAACCAACATTTCCCAATGAGAGACAGAAGAAATTTCCTGAAGATGACAGGATTTTGCCTGACGGGTTCTTTGTTAAAACCTGTTAGCAGTAATTCGGAAACCACAGAAAGAGGTAACACTCCCGTAAAAATTGGCGTCATTTTACCGCGGGCAAATCAACACTCAGCTTATCCCGATTCATTTTTAAAAGGATTGCGCCTGGGAATCGACAGCGGTAAAACAAATACCGTAAAAACAGAATTAATTACCGAAACCATAAACAACGGAACAACCTTGCCGGCACAAGCAGCGCTTCATCGTTTAATAAATGAAAACCATGTTGATTTAATTACAGGATTATTGAGCAATGAAGTGGCGGGACGTATTGGAAATATTTTGAAAAACGCGGAAGTGCCCGCACTCATCTCCAACGCCGGCGAAAATTTTATGGTCCCCGAAGTCAGAAGGAATCCTTTTTTATTTTTTAATACCCTGAATTTATTTCAGGCTTCTTTTGAGGCCGGGAAATATATGGTTTCAAAACACGGAAAAAATGTGTGCATTGTTACCACACTGGCCGACAGCGGCTACGATACATTATTTGCTTTCAGAAAAGGGGTAGAAACTGCCGGTGGTTCGATTAGCGATACATTTGTTTTCAGACACAGAGGAGACAATTTTTGGGATAAAACCATCAACACAATAAAACACCGCAACCCTGATGGTATTTTTGTTTTATTGAATGGCAAGCCTTTCAGTCATTTTTTGGGAAAAATTCGTTCCCATGGTCTGCATATTCCTATGATAACCACCTCCTTTGCTGCAGACGATAACAGAATAAAACATTTGGGTGAATCGATAAACGGGACAGAACATTTCAGTTCGTGGAACCAGGGACTAAAAACACAGGAAAACAAAAAATTTATTCACGCATATCAAACTGTATATCACTGCCTCCCCGACCAGTTTGGTTTTTTGGGATATCAATCGGGATTGTTACTGCGTAATTCCGTGAACCGATGTGCCGAACCTCCTTTGGGGATTGCTCTAAGGAATGCATTGGAAGCATGCAGAATTCAATCACCAACGGGAACTGTTTCTGTCAATAAACAGTCGGGACTGGTAAAGAGTCCTGTTTTTCTGTGTCAGTCGCGTTCCTCTAATTTTAATCTTCCGGAGAATATAGTTTTGCATCAATTTTCGCCGGATGATAACCTGACAGAGATTTTTTCCTTGTTGGAAACAGGATTGCACTCCGGTTTTATAAATCCATATCTTTTCACATAACATTAAACAACTAGTATTAATCATTAAATCAAATTATTATGTCAGAACCTTTTATTGGAGAAATTACATTGTTTGGCGGAAATTTTGCTCCGCGCGGATGGGCATTTTGCGATGGACAATTGTTGCCCATAGCAACAAATACAGCTCTGTTTTCTATTCTGGGAACGACTTACGGCGGTGATGGAATAACCACTTTTGCATTGCCCGATTTACGGGGCCGGGTAGCTATTCATCCGGGGCACGGACCGGGTTTATCCTCGTATTCTTTAGGAATGAAAGCCGGGGCGGAACAAGTTACGCTTACCGCACAGCAAATGCCCTCCCATAGTCATACAGCCTCGGGCACCATTCAGGCAAAGAACGGACAACCCGACGAATCAAATCCAGGGGGGCAGGTCCCGGCAACCTTAACCAACGGCACTGAAGGTTATGCCGAAACTCCAAATACACCGATGAAAGCAGGAGGAGTTGATGTAACGGTAAATAATTCCGGGGGAAATTTACCACACACAAATGTACAGCCCTTTCAGTGTGTTAATTTTATAATTGCATTGGTAGGCATTTTCCCTTCAAGAAGTTAAACAGAAAATTATGGAACCATTTTTAGGAGAAATTAAAATATTTGGCGGAAATTTTGCTCCCCGCGGTTGGGCACTGTGCGATGGTCAGTTACTTGCCATTAATACCAACCAGGCTTTGTTCTCGCTTTTGGGAACTACATACGGCGGCGACGGACGTACTACATTTGCCTTACCCGATCTGCGCGGAAGGGCTGCAATTCATCCGGGAAACGGACCTGGTTTGTCATCATACCGCCTGGGGCAAAAAGGCGGAACCGAGCAGGTGACACTTATAGTACCCGAGATGCCCTCGCATACCCACGCCGCAACAGGTACCTTACAGGCAAAAAATGGTCAGCCCGATGAATCCAATCCGGGCGGGCAGGTCCCGGCTACCTTAACAGGAGGTGCTGAAGGTTATGCTGAAACACCCAATACACAAATGAAAAGCGGAAATGTGGATGTAACAGTAACTATTGCTGGCGGCAGTCAGCCACATACCAACATTCAACCTTTTCAGTGTGTAAATTTTATTATTGCCCTGGTAGGCATCTATCCTTCACGAAGCTGAGAATATCATTTGCAGAAGCATTTGATGGATATGAAACTGCATTTCAGCAGTAAAATACTATTTCAGAATTAAATCAAGATTATGAAAAAAATTATACTTATTGCTTTTCTTCATCTGCTTTCCTTTACCCTCATAACGGCTCAAACCACTCTTCTTACTGAAGACTTTGAAACCGATGGTGAAGGGAGCAGGTATAATTCAACCGCCTTTTCAGACTGTGTAAACAGCGATTATTTTTTACGGACAAACGACAATGCTCCTTTCAGCAGCTGCGGTACATTTGGCAGTGTGCTATCCAATGTTCAGGGAAGTTGGTTTTGGGTGTGTGAGGATATCGAATCTATCGCAAACCCAAATGCAACTTTTTCCATGTTGACATTAAATCCACTTAATGTTTCCGGGTATTCCAGCATTTCCATTTCGTTGTATATGGCAACCGGCCGAACTGGGACACAGTGGGAACAGGCCGACACGATAAAAATCCAGACAAGTTGGGATGGCGGAGCTTATACCACGATAGGACAATTTGTGGGCGATGCTGAATTTGGAGGTTATTTGCGTCAGGATACCAACCTCGATGGCCTTGCTGATGGAGGAGCACCTGATATTTCCTCCACCTTTGGCAATTTTACTTTTAATGTTCCCGGAATTGGCACCAACTTGTCAGTCAGAGTGCGACTGGCAGGATTAGATGGTAGTGAAGAATTTGCGTTCGACAAAATTACAGTGCAGGGAAGTTCTGCGCCACCGGCAAACTATGCCCCAATTCTCGCCAGTATGGAAACCGTTCCGCTGGTATTTACAGAGGGTGAGCCTGCAGTAAATATAACCGGTACAATAACGGTTACTGATCCGGATGACACGGAACTGGACAGTGCGCTTGTTCAAATTTGTTCCGGATTCAC
>JAFGDX010000131.1 GCA_016931875.1 Prolixibacteraceae bacterium | reverse complement strand
TTTAACGAGTAAATAAATTACTCAAAAACCGTTGCAAGATATAAAATGAATTCTTTTTCCCGACAAAAACCGGTGATAAAGTTGCTTGTAATTTTTTGTTTGGAAGGCTAAAAAAATAGTATCAAAAATTCAGTTTAAACAATTGTGCGAAAAAAATATTTTAAGGTCTTATATTTCTATGACTTGGAGGCATAAACACGTACAAACGAATAAAAAATGCGTTCAGATTTTTATCATAAGTTCAGCATATAATCTTACTGTCAAATGTTTCTGCCCCCTTGTTTCAATTTTACATGTCTTTTTGATAAAAAATAATTATTACTTTTACAGCACATTAATAAAAACTATGAACGTGTTAGCCATTAAAATCTTTTTTAAAAAGCATCCGCTAGCCCTGTTGCTACTTTTGTTATTTTCGTCGTGCAGTACCCCTCTGCAGGAATTGATTTATTTAAACGGGATACAGCCGGATACTACTTACAACCATGGTCCGCAACCTGAAGAGTATAAAATCAGGTCGAACGATCAGTTGTTTATACAGGTCATCAGCGACGATCCGTTAAATGCTGCGTTTCTGAATCTTACCAATACCCAAAGTTCGATGGGAAGTTTTGGGAACTCGACCAACAGCATTGAGCTAATTACCTATCTTGTTGACAAGGAGGGATACATAGCTTACCCGCAGTTGGGAGAACTGGAAGTGGGAGGTAAAACCACCGCCGAGGTACGTGATATGATTCAGATAGAAGTGGATAAATACCTGGAAAGCGCTTCGGTATTTGTCAAACTGGTTAACCGGACGGTAACCGTTTTGGGCGAGGTAAAAAGCCCGGGGCAAAAGCCGATGGTAAAAAACCAGCTGACTATTTTTGAAGCGCTGGGATCGGCAGGAGACATTACCGATTACGGCAACCGCCAGGACATAAAGATTATCCGGGAGATGCCGGAGGGAAAACATGTTGCTGAAATTGATCTCACCAACCCCGATATTATCAATTCGCCGTACTATTATATTCTTCCACACGATATTGTTTATGTGGAACACAAAACAAAAGTGTACGGGGCTAAAAACCTGTCGTATGCAGCACCCATCAGCATAACTGCATCCATTATTTCCATCGGATTACTCATTTTAAATTTAATTAACCCATGAATCAGCCCCAGTTTCAGCATAACGGAATGGAAAGAAACCAGAACGAAGATACCATTGATTTAAAAAAGCTGGTTTTTAAATTGCTAAGCAACTGGTACTGGTTTTTGCTGAGTATTGTAATCACGGTTGGTGCAGGATTTTTATACAACCGGTATGCCACTCCCATGTATGAACTAAGTACCACCCTGTTGGTAGAAGAAGATAAAGTTACCTCGCCACTCAATGAAAATGGAGCTACAGCCAATGTTTTCCAGGGGTTTGGAGTAATGAACAGCATGCGGAATATTTACAACCAGATGGTTATCATGAATTCCACACCCATTATTTCCAGAACACTGGATGAACTGGATTTTGAAGTGAGCTATTTTGCCGTTGGAAGGGTTAAAACCAGCGAACGGTACAAAGAAGTTCCTTTCTTTGTGAATTGGGATGAGGATCATCCGCAACTGGTAAATGCTGAGTTTTTTCTTACGATTGATCCCAACGGAAAACTGCATTTAAGAGTAAAAGGTGAAAATGCAGAGCTTTACAGTTATTCAGACGATGAAGCAATACGGAAAATAGGTGAGTTCTCATTTGAAAAAGACTTCGAGCCTGGCGCCCGTCTGTCAACGGATGAATTTTCGTTTACCATTCTTCTCAACGAACGGTTTGATCAGAAAGCGCTGAATGATTACAAATTCAGTTTTAACACCAAAAATTCACTGTTAAAAAAGTATTCCACGGCGCTGTCCGTCAGTCTTGCTGATAAAGAAACCTCCATTGTGAATCTTACTTTACGTGATTTTAACAAGCAAAAAGGGATTGATTTTCTGAATAAACTCACCGAAATTTATCAGCTGGATAACCTGGGCAAAAAAAACGACAATGCCAACCGTACGATTCAATTTATCAATACACAGCTGCAAAACATATCCGATTCATTAATCGTTTCCGAGAATCAGATGGCCTCGTTTCAAAGCGAAAACCAGATGATTGACATTTCGTTGCAGTCGCAGCAGTTACTGGAACAAATGAGGGAGTTGGACAATGAACGGGTGGCACTGGAGACGCAAAACAAATATTATCATTATTTGAAAGATTATGTGCAAAACAACCAGGAGTTGGAAACCCTGATTGCGCCGTCGGCCATGGGCATCAACGATCCCTTGTTAAACAGTCTTATTCTTCAGCTAAACGAACTGATCACGGAGAAATCGAGTCTTACCTCGATCCGGGCCAATTCCAACCATCCGGCCATTATGCGGTTGAATGCGCAAATAGAAAGTGTAAAAAATTCGTTACTGGAGAACACCACCAATATCATTTCACAGTCGGACATTGCCTTGAAAGATATCAACCTGCGCATCCGCAACTTTGAAGGGCAGGTACGCCGGCTTCCGGCTACCGAAAGAAATTATGTAAATATTGAGCGCCGCTATCAGTTAAATAACGAAACCTATACATTTCTTCTGCAAAAACTGTCGGAAGCGCAAATTGCCAAGGCATCCAATATTCCTGACAGCCAGGTAATAGAAGAAGCGCGGATGAACGGCGAGGGACCTGTAGAACCCAAAACCATGATGATTTACGCCATCGCATTGTTACTTGGGCTGGTTCTTCCTGCAGGGTTCATTTCACTTCGCGATTTCTTTAATACAAAAGTTGTGTCGGAGGAAGAAGTGGAAGCCATTACCCGGTTTCCCATTGTAGGCCACATCTTTCACAACGACAAGGAGTTCTCCAGCCGGACACTGGTGCTTGATAAGCCCAATTCGCCTGCAACAGAACCCTATCGTGCTATCCGCAACAAGCTCAACCTGATGACCAAAGCCAAAGCTCATCCGATAATTGCGGTTACTTCAACGTTTCCCAAAGAAGGGAAATCGTACAATGCCATCAATGTTGCATCATCGTTTGCATTGATGCGCAAAAAAACCGTACTTCTCGATTTGGATTTGCGCAACTCTAAAATGGAAGAGGAATTTGATCTGGATTCAAACCAGGGAATTGTTGACTACATTATTGGCAAGGCCACTTTGGAGGAAATTACCTATGATACCAAACACCCTCGTTTGAAGATTATACCGGCCGGCTCCATTCCTCCCAATCCTTCAGAGATGCTGACCGATGAAAGGTTATTGGAAGTGCTGCAAAAGTTAAAGGAATATTATGATGTGATTGTTATTGACACACCTCCGGTGGGATACGTGGCCGACCTTTATCAGTTGAATGAATTGATTGACACCAATCTGTTTATTGTACGTCATAAATACACCCATAAAGTAGCTCTGAAAAATGCACTCACCGAAGTTGAAAAACACCAGCTGAAAAGTGTTGGAATCATTATCAACGATATCCAGAGAGGAAGGCAAAAATACGGATTTGGCAGTTACGGCTATGGTTACGGCTACGGATACGGCTATGGTTACGGTTACGGCTACGGACATGATTACGATAAGGAAAAAAAACAAAGCAAACGAAAAAAACTTACTTTAGAGGAGGACGTTTAACAAAAGACCGCCGGTGGAAGTGGGAAAGTAAAACAACACAATCCTTTTTATGCCAACCCTGCACATTGAAAACTGAAGGGCTTGCGTTGTATGAACAGGTAATTTTATCTGCGTTCATAAAAGGGGAGGTGGTCATCGGTCTTTCCGTTTCCGTTTCTTTTTTTTGTGATAGAATCAAATCTCCCGGAATCGTTAAGTAATAAACTGATACCTACTTCAAAATCTACATATATTCCTTTCATTTGCAGGCGTTCCCCTGCTTCATTGTAATTATGCACCACATCCAGAAAATCGTAGTTTACCACATTCAGGTTGATGGCAGCCATCAGTTCCATATGGGAAGAAATTTTGGTTCGAATGCCGGGGGTAAGTGTATAAACTGCCGTCGACATTTTGTTTTTTTCATATTCTTCCAGTCCTTTCCCAAAAATGATGCCCTGGTGCCAATTATCTCTAAACCGAAGCTGCGACCGGTAGGGAACATACCCAACTCCCGCTCTCAGAAAGGGATTGGTAACATTATTGAAACTGTTTAAAACAAAATTATACTGAACAAAAATTTTCTGACCAAATAGCTGATTTTTATATACCAGAGGTTCAGTAAAAGGTTCCATCATTGATGCATGATTTCCTGTGGCAGAAAAATCAGGAATTGCCGCTTCTCCATAGAGCGTAGATAAAATAAACTCTGCGCCAATTTCCCAGTTGGGAGTAAATTGTTTTGAAATTTCGAAACCAAAACCGACTCCGGGTTGATTATCAAACTCGTTGACTCCTCCTGAAAAGTTTTTATTCAATTCCGTCATCATTTGTGAAACGGCAAATTTCCCGGTTAGTCTTATGTCAGAATCAAAGCCCCATTGTGCATGGCTATTTGCCACCAGAACAAACAGTGCAAGGAAAGTTAAAAAATATTTCATCTATCTTTTCTGTCAGATTTATACAATTCAGAACTATCATCACTATTCAAAAATTAAACGTCGGGTACGTGAAATTATTTTAATGTATATCTCAATCCTGTACAACGGTATTCATAAAATCCCAAAATTATATTCTGTTTTTGGTTTCGGAGAGGTATCTCTTTTGATCACAGAACAAATTTTTGAACAACAAAAATAAAAATGATTAAGGGAACAGAAGAATTATTTTGTTTATTTTGAAACCGCACCCACCAAATTAACATAAAAATATCCGGGGTTTTGCTTTTTTTATTTGGGCAAATAGTTTTCCGTCATGTAGGCTCATGTCGGTTTCTGTGGTTTATTTTATGAGCAGCATGATTCAATCCAAAGCAACTGATATTCAGCTTTATTCCTTTTTGAAATCCACTCCAGGCAAACTTATGTTTATACCAATCATAAAAATCACCTGTCATTGACCAGTGAGATACTGTTTTTTTACGGTATATACAATTACAAATTGTAAGCAATAGCGAGATAATATTAACAAATGATTAAATCTACCTCGCGTTTTCAAGATTTTCTTTTCTGACAAATAAGTGAAAACTATAGTAATGACACGTAAAAGCGGCGTCTTTTTTATCATAAAAAAAACAATGTTATAAATGCACCCTACCGTATGGACTTTTATATAACAATAAAAGTTGTTAAATTTGAATCTTAAAATGGGAGTTTGAGACGAACCCAATGTTAAACATATAAGCCACAGTGCAATGGAAATTTTATTAATCCTCGGAGGAGCAATTATAGGTTTCACACTTGTTTTGATAGCAGTTCCGCCCATCTTAAAAGTTGCCAGAGAAAAAAATCTTTTTGAGCCGTTTGACGAAAGGAAAATACATACGGGTACAATTCCACCCATGGGAGGGGTAGCCATTTTTTTTGGGTTTGTACTAAGCACCATCATAGCCACCGACGGATATACTTTTGATTCTCTGAAATACATTATCGCTGCTGTTATTCTGATGTTTTTTATTGGGATGAAAGACGATCTTTTAATCATCTCAGCCCGCAAGAAATTTTCTGTTCAGGTTTTTGCGGCGGTAATTCTTATAACACTCGGAAATGTTCGTTTTACCAGTCTTCACGGTATTTTTGGAATCTATGATATCCATTATTTTGTGAGTTTGCTGGTCAGTCTTTTTGTAATGATTGCAATCATCAATGCATTTAACCTTATTGATGGAATTGACGGACTTGCCTCCGGGCTGGCTATTGTTGCCTCGGCAGTTTTTGGAATTTGGTTCTTTTTGGCCGGCAAAATCCAATTCTCCATAATGTCGTTTGCATTGATGGGAAGTTTAGCCGGATTTTTTCTGTACAATGTTTTCGGGCACAGGAACAAACTGTTTATGGGCGATACAGGTTCTTTAATTATCGGGCTTGTTATTTCTACGCTGGCCATAAAATTTAATGAATTCAATATTTTTAAAACCACCGTAGTATCCGTATACAGCGCACCCTCCATCTCCTTTGCCGTTATTATTGTGCCTCTGATCGATACGTTGCGGGTAATCACCATCCGGCTGATGCAAAAGAAATCGCCGTTCTCACCGGATAAAAATCACATTCACCACAGGCTGCTAGAACTAGTTCCCAATCATTTGCAGGTGACACTTATTTTGATAATTGCCACGGTTTTTATGACAGGGGTTGCCCTATTGTTTAATAATATGGGTCTCAATATTACCATTCAATTTGCTCTGATGTTTACACTGGGGATATTGTTTTCATTTATTCCCTCGGTACTGGCAAAACGGAAAAACAGACCGGCACAGCAACCGGCATAGTTTTTTACGGAAGGTAAAAGATGTTTGCAAAATTATCCTGCCAATCTGTATAACACAGTATTTAAGAAAAGGCAACTATGTGACCTGCAAAGCAATAAATTGTCCCCATTTTGAAAGAACATGAGAAAAAATTTTATAGCTGATTTGAGGTAGTAAACGTTTTGCCCCACTATAAAAATTAACTTTAGAGCTTAACTTTCAATCCGGGAATCAGATTATAGCTGAACCACTGCAATCCGTTTATTTTATTCTTCTACCCCGCAAACAGCAAGGACTTTGGAAAAGACCCAAAAACGGAACTCCTGTTCAATCTGACAAAATAGCCGTATGGGAGAGCTCACCGGAAAAATGCCGGCTATTTTTACTGAGGACTACGAGGCTGTTTTGGAATATATGGATGCTAAATTGCAAAAAGCCAAAGTTTAACGCCCTGGCTTTAAGTAAGTTCCAAAATGGTTGATGGGCTGAAAAAACTACCTTTAATTCATCCGGTTTCATACCAGTAAAATACCCCCCTAAACCTTCCGCAATATTTAGTTTTGTTAAGGTGCTTTTCCTACAATTGGAGGAATTTTGTATTTTGCTGTTCGCTCATCGCTGATTACACCTGACCAATTCAGACCAAATGCAAAGTCATAGGTGTTGCTGTTGTCGTCAACATAACATTTCATATCTCGCGGTACATCCTCAAATTGGGCTTCCACGGTTTCCATATTTGCCGGCATTTGAAGTGGTAACAACCCCGATGGCTCTACCTGGCCGGCAATAATTTCAAGGAAAACATTGTCGGGCAACCATGCAGAGCGCCCCCCGCCAAAACCCACAAGGATGGCATCAACTTCGCTCTCGAATTCCGTGAAAACCATTGGACTTGAGGCGTCTACAGCAACAATTATCTTATCTGCCGCAGATGCAGTATTCAGTACAAGATCCAGGTGGCTTTCATTGGTGATGATTCCCGTTTTGCCAAAATAGGAACGATTCTCCTTAACCCGTTTTTTTGTTTCGCCATCAGCCGTTTGCTCTGTCACCTCAATTATATCTCCTCCAAGAGATTCCCGGCGTACGAATTCTGAATTGGCAGTGTACGGACGATATTGCAGTGAAATAGGTAAATAGGTATATTTCTCACGTTCAGCAGCAATATCAGCAGATTCCACACCGTCATCCCTCATGCCTCCGGATTCCATAAATGTTGGATTCCCGTTTTGAGGGCTGGTTATTCTCACAATGGCAAAATCACATTCAGCTATTTCTTTTTTCGATGCCCGAATGATATCATTGGGCGATAACGTTGGGTTTCCGCTGTCATCTGCCGGGCCGGTAAACTTATCGGGCAGTGCATCAGTTACCACATCGTAATACTTACTGGCTGCCTCAAGGTTGAACCC
>JAFGDX010000573.1 GCA_016931875.1 Prolixibacteraceae bacterium | reverse complement strand
GCCAATTATTCTTACGGTAACACCGTCGATTTTACTGCCGGTTTCCTTGTCGAAAACTTCGCCGCTAACCTGGAAAATTTTGGGCGGTACCACAAAAGAATAGAGGTCGTCGCCACGGGAACCTTTGCGGTTTGACGAAAACATTCCCTTGTTTTCGCCCTGTACAAAGGCAATTCCGAAATCGTCGGCCGGAGAATTCATGGGTGAACCCATATTTTCAACCGTCCATTCGTTATCTTCGTTGGTAGTGGCCAGAAAAATATCAAAACCGCCCATTCCGATATGATAATTGGAAGAAAAATACAATTCCCCATTGTCTCTTACAAAGGGGAACATTTCATCTCCGGGGGTATTGATAACCGGGCCTAAATTCACCGGGTTTCCATAACTTCCACCCTGGCCCTGTGCCATCCAAATATCTTTTCCTCCCTGTCCGCCCGGCATATCTGAAACAAAATACAATACCGATTCATCGGGGCTAAGTGCGGGGTGGGCTGCAATAATACTGTCGCCTGTAACCTGAATTTTTATCGGTTCCGACCAGTTTCCCCTTGATTGTGAAGATGAATACAATTCGGATCCCATCGCCTGGCTTTTTTCATAACGGCAGCGTGTAAAAATCATGTGCTCGCCGGTTGATGAAAGGATGGCAGCCCCTTCCTCATCTCCGGTATTGATCACCAGATTTTCCTCCAACAATTTTGGTTCCTCCCATTTTTGGCGCTGAATACCAAAAGTTGAACGAAATAAATCGGCATAATCCTGTCCGGTAATCATACTTTCTCTTTTCCCGGTGGCTGCTTTTCGGGTTGAAGTAAAAATCACTTCATTATCGCGCCCGCCAACAAACACGGGGGCATAGTCGCTTTCTCTTGAATTTATTTCTTTGATTGGATTGATGATGTGCCGTGTTGGATTTGCCACCCATTCCTGGGTTTTACGAATGGCTTCCAATCCTGCCTGTGCGCGTTGGTCGCCGGGTACCGAATCGAGATAGATCCGGTAATTTTCAATGGCTTCTTCATAATCCTGCGAAGCCCGGAGCATTTCGGCATTGTAATAAATGGCAACCGGATCGGGGTAACCCCTGCGGATGGCATTTCGGTAATACAACGCAGCCATCTCATAATCACCTATATAACGGTAACATTCGGCCAGTTCAAAAGCATATTCCATTCGTTTTGTGCGGTCCTTTTCTTTTCGGCTGGCTTTCCTGTATTTTTCAATTGCCTTGTAATATTCGCCAATATCGTGTGCCAGCAGTGCATCTCTTCCAAGCCTGCCTGAACCACAGGAAGCCAAAAATAGAACAACAAAAAAAAGTAATGTTAACCTGATAACCTTCATACCCATCCAAAATTTCGGGAAGTAAAAGTAAATGTTTTTTTTTAATGACTGTTACAATAACGTGAGTTTAGAAGCTTAAGTATGCCTCCATGCACATGATCCGAAAAAATAAAGGGGCTGGTTTTGCACCGCCCCTTCTGAAAGAGTATAACTTGTTGGGTTACTATCGTACAAACAACAGCTCCCTGTATTTGGGAAGCGGCCATTTTTCATTGTCAACAATCAGTTCAAGTTTGTCGATATGATAACGGATTTTATCCAGATAGGGCCTTACGCTTGTGTCGTAAACGCTTGCCTTTTGTTTTATGTCTGTAATGATATTGGCCACTTTCCGGGCGTCAATCATCTCTTTTCTGAGGGCTTTTATTGCTGAAACGTGTTCCCCGATTTCACGGATCAGGTTTTTCCGGGCACCCGCCAGGGACTCAAATTCTTCGGCAGAAAAAACTTCTTTCAGGTTTTTCACATTCTCCAGCAACATGGTTTGATATTCAACAGCGGTAGGTACAATGTGGTTGATGGCAATATCACCAAGGACACGCGCCTCGATTTGAATTTTCATCACAAATTTTTCATATTCCACTTCCACCCGTCCATGCAGTTCCGATTCGTTGAGGACTCCCATCTTGTTAAACAGGGCAATATTTTCAGGACGAAGATAAGAAGCCAGTGAATCGGGCACATTTGTAATATTGGTGAGGCCTCTTTTTTTGGCTTCTTCCACCCATTCAACACTGTACCCGTCGCCATTAAAACGAATGGGTTTTGACTCGATTATCAAATCCTTTAATGTCTGAAAAATTGCTTCGTCCTTTTTAATTCCTTTTTCAATAATTTTATCAACCGCCTTTTTAAAACTGATCAACTGATTGGCCACAACCGTATTTAATACAATCAGAGCCGAAGCATTATTTGCCGAGGAGCCCACTGCGCGGAATTCAAAACGGTTACCGGTAAACGCAAAAGGCGAAGTCCGGTTCCGGTCGGTACTGTCGAGAATAATTTCCGGAATCCGGCCGATATTTAATTTCAGTGCCGTTTTTTCATCCGGTGTCATTTTCCGGTCAACCACGGCTTCTTCCATTAAATCGAGCATTTTGGAGACCTCGGTTCCAAGAAAAACGGATAAAATAGACGGTGGCGCTTCGTGTGCTCCCAGCCGGTGTGAGTTGGATGCATTCAGAATACTTGCCCGCAATAAGTCCTGATGATCATAAACCGCTTTTAGTGTGTTTACAACAAAGGTGAGAAACTGTAAATTCGATTTCGGGTTTTTCCCCGGCGAACACAGATTCACGCCGGTATTTGTTGAAAGCGACCAGTTGTTGTGTTTTCCTGAACCATTGATTCCGGCAAAAGGTTTTTCATGAAACAGGATACGAAATTTATGCCGCCGGGCTATTTTTTGCATAATGTCCATCATCAGTTGGTTGTGGTCGTTGGCAAGATTCGCTTCTTCAAAAATAGGAGCAACCTCGAACTGGTTTGGCGCTACTTCGTTGTGTCGTGTTTTTATGGGGATACCAAGTTTGTAGGCTTCATTTTCCACATCCTGCATATACCTGTTCACGCGTGTGGGAATGGATGAAAAATAGTGGTCATCCAGTTGCTGATCTTTCGACGAGGCATGCCCCATTAAGGTTCGGCCTGTTAGAACCAGGTCGGGGCGCGCCATATACAACGCTTCATCAATCACAAAATATTCCTGTTCCCATCCCAGATTTGTGCGAACACTGGTTACATTTTTATCGAAATACTGGCACACTTCGGTTGCCGCCTTGTCAACCGCGCTTAATGCACGCAGCAGTGGAGTTTTAAAATCGAGTGCATCGCCGGTATAGGAAATAAATATAGTAGGAATGGTTAAGGTTGTTTCGCTGATAAAAGCCGGAGATGTTGGGTCCCAGGCAGTATAACCGCGGGCTTCAAATGTTTGCCGTATCCCGCCGCTGGGGAATGATGAGGCATCCGGTTCCTGCTGTGCCAGTATCTTCCCTGAGAAGGCTTCAATAACACCCCCATCGGCGCTGTGAATAATAAAGGCATCATGTTTTTCTGCTGTTCCTTCGGTCAGCGGATGAAACCAGTGTGTGTAATGCGTTGCTCCGTTTTCAAGAGCCCATGCTTTCATTCCCTGTGCCACCTGGTCGGCCATTTTGCGGTCAATCGTGGTTCCGTTTTCAATGGCATCGGTAACTGCCTTGTATGCTTCGCGCGAAAGATATTTTTTCATTTTTGCCTGGTCGAAAACCATCATTCCATAATAATCCGATATCAGGTTTTCTTCCCTTACAAATGCTGCCGGTTCGCGGTTGAGAACTTCGCGAAGTGCGTTAAATCTGAATTGAGCCATGTTCTTTTTGTATTAAGTCTGTTGTTTTATTTATTAAGTGGTATTCAAATTTAATATATTTTCTTTTACACTTACCTTATTTCCAAGCACCACAAAAAATATTTTTAAAAATTTCACAAATCACCCCTGAAAAAACAAGGGGCAACAAAAAAAAATGCCGAAATACAAAGAGAGTGTTATATTTTAAAGCTGAATTTTCAAATCGCCACTTTTCCGGAGAGGGAAACCAAAATGTTTTTTATACTTTCAACCACTTTTTTTAATGAAAATCAATTTGGTATTTGCTGAAACATCAATTATTTTACCTTAAATTTCAAAAAGAAATGAACAGCAGGGAAATCATACAAAAAATACGGGAATCGGGCCATATAAAAATAAAATACGGCGTTCCTGACATCGACGGAATTCTGAGAAGCAAATACATTCATAAACAAAAATTTCTGGAGACTGCCGAAAATCAGATTGGTTTTTGCGATGTGGTTTTTGGATGGGATTCCAACGATGCCTGCTACAACAACACAGAAGTTACGGGGTGGCACACGGGTTACCCTGATGCAAAAGCAACATTCGACATTTCCTCTTACCGGGAAATTCCGTGGGAGAACAACCTGCCGTTTTTTATCGCCGATTTTTCGGAAGACAAAAAATATGAATCGGCCTCCTGTTCGCGCAGTTTATTAAAAAGGATAAAAAAACAGTGCGAGGAGATGGGTTTCAAAGCGGTTTTTGCGCAGGAGTTCGAATGGTTTAATTTCAGAGGCACTCCTTCCGAAATTTATGAAACCAACTTCCAGCAGTTACAGCCGATAACCCCGGGGATGTTTGGTTATTCCGACCTGCGGACTTCGCTGCAACAGAACTATGTAAACGAATTGTTTGATTTACTTGAAAAGTTTAATGTTCCGCTGGAGGGAGCCCACACCGAAACCGGGCCCGGAGTTTATGAGGCAACCATAATTTACGACGATATTCTGGCCGCGGCCGACAAAGCGTTTCTTTTTAAAACCGCTGTAAAAGAAATTGCCTACCGCCACAATTTTACAGCCACTTTTATGGCCAAATGGAATACCCGGCTCCCCGGGAGCGGAGGGCACATACATCAAAGTTTATGGGATAAAACGGGGACAAGCAATTTGTTTTATTCTGATGGGAAACATCCAAAAAACACAGAAATACTGGAACATTATATTGCCGGACAGCTGGCTTGCCTTCCCGAAATTCTTCCCATGGTTGCCCCCAATGTAAACAGTTACAAACGTTTGGGCCACGGCGATTGGGCTCCTGCAACTTTAACCTGGGGGATTGACAACCGGACAGCTGCCATCCGCGTTATCCGGGGAAATAACAAATCGGCCAGAACCGAACTTCGGGTTCCGGGCGCCGATGTCAATCCGTATCTTGCCATGGCGGCTTCACTTGCTTCGGGATTATACGGAATTAAAAACAAATTAAAACTGACGATTCAGGAAACCAAAGGAAATGCCTACAACGAAAGTGAAAAAGGAGTGCTTCCGCGAAACCTGGCAGAAGCAACCAAAAAAATGGCCGCTTCGTCCATTGCCAATGAGTTGTTTGGGGCCGACTTTGTGCACCATTTTACCAAAACCCGCGAATGGGAATGGCAGCAGTTTGAAAATGAAGTGACCGATTGGGAACTGAAACGGTATTTTGAAATCATTTAAACGTATATTCTGATTGAAAGACAGATGCATAAAATAGACCCGCTGTTAATAATACGACATGCCTGGCGCGAATTTGACGACCGCCACGAAATAAAAGGCATTTACGATGTAAGCGCCCATGTTTCAACAAACCAGGTGTACAAAATTTCATTTTATGAACGCGAACCCGTTTTTGCCAAACTTTCTGATTATGGCCGCTTTGATGACTTCAGGGAAGACCACATCATTATCAATAACCTGGCAAACAACCTGGAGCGCCCCTATGAAAATTTTCTTGCTCAATCGCTGGTTAAAAAAAACGAGTTGTTTATTTACCGGTTTCACCAGGCCGAAAACAGTGCGTGGGTCATTTTTTACAACCCTATAAAAATACGCAACAAACTACCGCGCCGGCTCGAAGAAAAACACATTATTAAGCTGGGGCGCGAACTGGCCCGGTTTCATAAAGCCTGCACCAATGTTTGCAACCAACTTCCCAACCCATCAAAAACCGTAATTACCGATATTCATCAACTTCAGAAATCGATAGAAAAAAATGAAATTAAGCTGGCAGAGTCGCACAAAACAATGATTCAGAAACATTGTGAATACTTTTTGGTGAATGCCGACAAAGTAAATTATGCCAGCGAATTTGAAACAATTCCCGTGTTTGTTGACTGGAATATCGGAAACTTTTCCATAACCGGCGATGGGAAATTTTATTCCCGCTGGGACTACGACTGGTTCAGAATGTCGTCGAGGGTGATGGATTTTTATTTTTTCAGCCGTGTGGTTTCCGATGTGGGCGACCGTACTGTTTTTAGTTACCTGGTTGATACGCTGATGGAGGAACGGTTTATGATATTTCTAAAGGAATACCACCGCGTTTATCCGCTTACCGAACCTGAAGTGCGGTTTATAAAAGAAGCCTACCGTTTTTTTATTCTGAATTATGTGATTAAAGACGGGCCGTATTTTTTCCGTCAGCATTATTCAAGTAAATTAATCAAAGAGGCTTACGACACCTATTTCCCTGCTTTGGATGCCAATTACAGAGTAGAGAAAATTTTAAAGGAATTAAATATTTAATCAAAAGAAACATGCGAACAAAAAGTTTCCGGAGCGTGGTAAAAAACTACAAGGCCGTATTTTTTGATGCATTTGGTGTATTAAAAAATCACAAGGGGTTAATACCTGATATAGAAAAAACTTTTGAGTACCTTGAAAAAAAAGGGATTTATTATTATGTATTAACCAACGATTCGTCGCGAAGCCCTGATGAACTGGCCAGATGGTACCAAACCAAAGGATTAAATTACATCACCACCGACAAAATCCTTTCGTCGGGCATGCTTGCAATGGAATTTTTTAAAACAAAAGTTTCCAACGGAAATGCGGTTGCGTATCTTGGAACACCTGCCTCGGCTCATTATATCCAGTCGGTTGGATTAAACACCATTCCGGTGAAAGATGTCGATCTGAACAACCTCGACCACATTGAATCGTTTGCTTTCCTTGACGACGAAGGGTTTAACTGGAACGACGATCTGAATAAAACCATCAACCTGCTCCGGAAAAAAAATATGACCGTGGTAGTGGCAAACACCGATATTAATTACCCGGTAAGCCGCAATGATATTTCGGTAGCTGTTGGCGGACTTGCCGATTTGGTTGAAAACATTGTGGGAAAAAATTTTATCCGTTTTGGAAAACCCGATGCCCAAATGTTTTTGCTGGCATACGAAAGAGCCTTGAAGGACGTCCAAATAAAACGAAACGAAATTTTAATGGTTGGCGATACTTTGTACACCGACATCATTGGAGGAAACAAATTCGGACTCGATACGGCGCTGGTCCTTTCCGGCAACACACTGCCCTCTATGGCTGCCATCAGGATTGGAAGTTCAGGAATTATTCCGACCTACGTCTGCGAATC
>JAFGDX010000572.1 GCA_016931875.1 Prolixibacteraceae bacterium | reverse complement strand
GGGCAAAACAGTTTCATCCGGCCTATTTTTCTGAAAAAATGATTTCTTTGTACTCGCGTATTCTATCTTAAAAAATGATGCACAACGACATAAAAAAGGCGCTCGAAATTTTAAAAAAAGGAGGGGTTATTTTATACCCTACCGACACCATTTGGGGCATTGGATGCGACGCCACCAATGTGGAAGCAGTACGACGAATTTACACCATCAAAAAACGCGAAGATTCAAAAAGTATGCTGGTTTTAATGGAAAACCCCGCCCTGCTGGATCGTTATGTGGATGATGTTCCGGAAATTGCCTGGGACCTGGTTGAAATAACCACCACTCCGCTAACAGTGATTTATCCCAACGCCAAAAACCTGGCCCAAAATTTAATTGCCGAAGACGGAAGCATTGGCATACGGTTTACCAAAGAAGCTTTTACCTCGCAGTTGCTGCAGCAGTTCAGGCGCCCGCTGGTTTCTACATCGGCCAACATCAGCGGTGAAAAATCGCCCGCTTTTTTTGATGAAATTGCAGAAGAAATTAAAAACCAGGTAGATTACATTGTTGAATACCGCCAGGATGATACAACACCGGCGCAACCTTCCAGTATCATTAAACTTGGGGCAGGCGGGCGAATCGATATTATCCGGAAATAAAAAAACTGTTCCGAAACTCGAAACAGTTTTTTATTCGCGTATGTGCGGTTGTTATTTTTCCTTTAAAATATCTCGTATTTCAGTAAGTAAAACTTCTTCTTTTGAAGGAGCAGGAGGAGCCGCGGGTTTGGCTTCTTCTTTCTTTTTGAGGCGGTTGTATGCTTTCACCACCATAAAAATGGAAAAGGCCACAATCAGAAAATCGAGTACGGTATTTACAAAGGCGCCATACCGGATAGAGACTTCGGCAATGGCAGGAGTAAGAATCTGGTCGCCATCGGTTACAGCATCCTGTGCATGTTTTAAAATGACTCGCATGTTGCTAAAATCGCGGTTCCCAAGGATTAATCCTATTGGCGGCATTAAAACATCGTTTACAAACGAAGTAATAATTTTCCCAAAAGCTCCACCGATAATTACGGCAACGGCCAAATCAAGCACATTCCCTTTCATGGCAAAGCTTTTAAATTCTTTCATCATTCCCATTTTAAACGTTTTTAAGTTAATTGATAAAATTTACTGAAAATTAGTGATTTGCAACCACAATTAAAATAGAAAGACAAAAAAAACCACTGCAATAATTACAGTGGTTCACCTATGGGATAAATTCACTACATTTTTTTTACTCTTCCTGAACCGGCTACCGAGGAATCGATGGACGGGTTTCCGTTGTAATACACACTGCCCGACCCGGCAACGCGTGCTTTTAACGAACCATTGCTGCTTACCGTGCAATTGCCCGACCCGGCAATTCTTACAACTACATCTTTGGCTTCAAAATCTCCGGCCTTTACATCGCCCGAGCCGGAAATGGAAACAGAAAAGTCGTCGGCAACTCCCCCATCTTCAATTACAATATCGCCCGAGCCTGAGATCGATGCTTTTACCCGTTCAGCATCCAGTTCTGCCAGGTTAATATCACCGCTGCCACTTATCGCCAAATCAATAATACGGGTTTTTATATCGTCTTCAGCAATAATATCGCCCGAGCCCGAAACGGAAAGTCCGTCGATTTCAGGCACAGTAACAAATATTTCAATTTTGCCCGGATTGAATGATTTAAAAAGGTAATTTTTGTTTTTGAACCGAATGGCCAGCTCTCTGCCGTTTACTTCGGTAACAATTTCTTCCAGCGTTGATGATTTGGCCACAATTTCAACACTTTGTGTTTGCCCCTGTTCCAGATATAATTTTCCGGGAACACGAAGTGAAATTTCTGAAAAGGAAGGAACGTTCCGTTCTTCATCTTCCGCCAAAACAGGGTTGGCAAATAAAGCAAACATCAGGAAGAAGGAGAGGATAAAGATTTTTGTTTTCATGTTATTTTTGTTTTTTGAATGTGATCAATACTTTGTAATGACGTGCAAACCTTTGGAAAGTTGCACACCAAACCAAAAAAATGTACAATTTTGACCCCTTTAAAAGAGAAAAAATGAAAAAGGAACATCGCATACCGGTTCAAATCAGGTTTAACGATATTGATTTGATGGGGCATGTGTACAACGCCAAATACCAGGAATTTTTTGATTTGGCCCGTATTCAGTATTTTGATGATGTTTTGGGAAAACTTATCAGTTGGACACACAAAAGTTTTATCATCGCTTCGGTAAAAACTGATTATCTGCAATCCACATTTCTGGAAGATACAATTGAGGTGGTTTCGCATGTAACGTCGCTTGGTGAAAAAAGCCTTGAAATGACGCAGCATGTATATAAAAACGGCCAGTCTGAACCAGTGGCAATCGGTAAAACCATAATGGTTTGTTTTGATATGAAAGAGAGGGTATCAGAAATTATTCCGCAAAAGTGGAGAGAAATGATTTCTGCCTGCGAACCTGATTTAGACATCAATCAGCCCGTCAGGAAGGTTTAGTTTCAGCACCTTTTGTTTTTCATCAGCCAAAATCAGGAAATCTTCGTTAAACGGAACCAGAATTTCAGTGCCGTTGTAGTCAACATTCAAAACCAGGTTTCCTGAAAAATCATCAACATTTGTGATTTTCCCGATTACGCCCAGTTTTTCATCTTCCAGCAAATAATCAACAAATATAGCTACTGACACATCTTCCTCGTCCCGAATAATCTCGTGAGTAAAGAGCCAGGCCGCACAGCCCACCAGGCGACGGGCGTAATTTTCG
>JAFGDX010000130.1 GCA_016931875.1 Prolixibacteraceae bacterium | reverse complement strand
TTACATAAAAAGGCTGCGATTCATCTTTTGTAATATCAAAAAATGCTTCTCCAACCAGAAAAACTTCACGCCGCTTGTCTACAAATTCAGAAGGATAAATTAACCGGCTGCCTGCGTTTAGCCAAACTTTTGAACCGTCGGCCAATGTTATTACCGAACGGCTTCCGTAAGGAATTATTAACGTGTTCATCTCAGGAGTTAGTCCTTTTGCTTTCTTTTTTACCGATTCCGCATTGTTAACAATAATTTCTCCGGAATTGGAATAATCCAGTTCTGATTCTCCTGAGTTAAGTTGAATTTGTTGTTTGTTGTCAATAATAAGTACCGGTTCCTGTGCATGGGCAGGCAATACCGAATTTTCTACCAACATTTCCGGTTGCCTGTTGGCCATGTACAGGTAAACTAAACTACTTCCAATCGTGAAAAACAATAACGCTACTGCAGCGTATTTCATTATGTTATGCAAAAATATCCGGCGTTTCTTTTTCTGGTCGAGTTTATCAAGTTGTTTGGCAATTTGGCGGGCCAATCTTTTTTTTCGTTCCTCGCTAAATGTTGTATTGGTGAATTTCAGGTTTTTTTCAAATTTTGATTTGAATTCCAGAACAGCATCGGTTTCTTCCGGATTTTGTTCAAGATAAGTAGCCCAATAATCATTGAGTTCCTCGGTAGGATGAAAAATCCATTTAAAAAAAAGCGGATTCTCTATTAATTGTTCGTAAATATCCATCCGTTTAAGTTTAATTGTTCATAAGAGAAACAACTTGCAAAAAGGGGACACGTAATCGATAATTTTTTTATGCTTTAAAACAGATGACAAAAAAATCGAAAAATTTATTTTGAAAACGTTGTTTGAAATATTGCAGAATGCGGTGCACCTGCTTTTTTACTGTATCCGGCTTGAGGTCAAGCAATAATCCTATTTCTGTGTATGTTAATCCGCTGTTGAATTTTAAAAAGAGGAGTTCTCTTTTTTTGCTGTCGAGATTTTTTATTTCTTCTTTGAGCAATTTTAATTGTTTTTCCAGTCGTTGTTCTTCATTTTCCGGGTCTTCTGCCGGAAATTTCAAGTCAAAATTATACTCACCGCCTTCACTAAAATCGAAACGACGATTTTCCTTTAACTTACGGATAATGTTATTCTTTAATGTTTTAAACAGGTAATATTCCAGGTACTCCGGATGATTCAGTTTTTTACCATAACTGTAAATGTCGACAAAAACATCCTGGATAGCATCTTCGAGCAAAAAATTGTTGGAAGTTATTTTTGAACCATAGGCAAAAAGTACATCGATAAATTCGTTGTAAATGGTTTTGAATGCTTCACGGTCACCCTCGCGAAATTTATCCCAAACCATCTGCCAGTATTCCTTTTCTGTACTTTTCACAATGCTGCTGCTGTTCTGTTTATTTGCTCTGTAAAGTTAGGAAACATTAGAGTATCGGCAATATCCGTATCTCAAAAATAATTTGGAAATACAATTTTGTGTGCAAATTGTTCCTTTTGCCGCCACTCTTTAAATGTACTTTTTTGAAAAGAAAAACCACGGGTATTTTTTTATTTCATCATAAGTGTTATTTTTACATTTAAAATATTCAACAAGCAAAAAGATCAAACTGTTTTTAAATAAAGAAATAATATTCAGGAGCATGAATCCTGAAACACGGAAACACTTAACTTTAAACATTAAACTTGCAACTTTAAGCTGAATGTTATGCTGGAAAAATTAAAGGAAGAGGTATTTCAGGCCAATCTCGATTTGGTTAAACACGGGCTTGTAATTTTTACCTGGGGAAATGTGAGCGGCATCAACCGCGAGCGCGATTTGGTGGTTATCAAACCCAGCGGGGTTTCCTATGATAAAATGAAACCCAAAGATATGGTGGTGATGAATTTGTACGGCCAGGTGGTAGAGGGAAATTTAAAACCATCGAGCGATACACCAACCCACCTGGTATTGTACCGGCAATTTCAGAATATTGGCGGGGTGGTGCATACCCATTCCGAGTGGGCCACTTCATGGGCGCAGGCAGGAATGGGGATTCCGGCAATTGGGACAACACATGCCGACTATTTTTACGGCGAAATTCCGTGTACCCGGAAAATGACCAAAGAAGAGATTGAAGGTGAATACGAGCTTGAAACAGGACGGGTTATTGTTGAAACATTCAAAAATTTGAACCCGGAACAAATACCCGGGGTTTTGGTAAACAACCACGGCCCGTTTAGTTGGGGCGCCAATGCCGATAATGCCGTTCACAATGCCGTGGTTTTGGAAGAAGTAGCCAAAATGACATTTCGCTCGCTTCAGTTAAACCCGGAAACCACCATGGATCAGGTGCTGCTGGATAAACATTTTCTTCGGAAACACGGGAAAAATGCCTATTACGGGCAGGCGTAGGGCAGAGTAGTTTGTATTGCAGCCGGCAATATTATGGCAATAAAAGAATCAATAAAAATTAATCAAATATAAATTTGAAATGGCAAAATATACCATAGGTTTGGATTACGGAACAGATTCCGTTCGCTCATTACTTGTAGATGTGGAAACTGGTGAAGAGGTGGCCAGTGCAGTTTTTCATTATCCCCGCTGGGAAAAAGGGATGTATTGCGACGCCCCGGTAAACCGGTTTCGCCAACACCCCGGCGACTATCTGGAAGGATTGGAATTTACCATTGTTGAAGCATTGAAACAGGCGCCGGCCGGAGTGGCTGAAAACGTTGTCGGAATTTCGGTCGATACCACTGGTTCAACTCCGGTGGCCGTCGATGAAAAGGGAACTCCACTCTCATTAACTCCTGGTTTTGAAGAAAATCCAAATGCCATGTTTGTACTTTGGAAGGATCACACGGCAGTGAAAGAGGCGGAAGAAATCAATGCACTGGCTAAAAAATGGGATATTGATTTTACCAAATTTGAAGGCGGCATCTATTCTTCCGAATGGTTCTGGGCTAAATTGCTGCATGTGATTCGCGAAGATGCCGGGGTTTTCCGGGCAGCTTACTCGTGGGTAGAACACTGCGACTGGATTCCGGCTATTTTAACCGGAAATACCAACCCGAAAACTTTAAAACGAAGCCGTTGTGCCGCCGGTCATAAAGCCATGTGGCACGAAGCGTTTGGAGGATTGCCCTCCGAAGAATTTTTAACCGCACTCGACCCCATGCTGGCAGGATTAAAAGACCGGCTTTACAAAGAAACCTTTACCTGCGATGTTTCGGCAGGAACATTAACATCGGAGTGGGCCGAAAAACTCGGACTTTCAACCGATGTTGTTGTGGGAGTTGGCGCTTTCGATGCCCACCTTGGCGCGGTAGGCGCTGAGATAGAACCCTATTATCTCTCCAAAGTGATGGGGACTTCCACCTGCGACATGCTGATTGCACCCATGGAAGAAGTGGGCGACAAACTGGTGAATGGAATTTGCGGCCAGGTGGATGGTTCCATTGTTCCGGGAATGATGGGACTGGAAGCCGGGCAATCGGCTTTTGGCGATATTTATGCCTGGTTTAAACGGGTTCTGGAGTGGCCGTTGAAAAATATTCTGGCTGAATCTGAATTGCTCGACGAGGTCACCAAACAAAAGCTTATAAATGAAACATCGGATAAGATTATTGCGAAATTAAGTGAGGAAGCGGCCAAAATTCCGATTGATGAAAGTGGAATTGTTGCGCTCGACTGGATGAACGGCCGACGAACTCCCGATGCCAATCAAAATCTGAAAGGAGCAATTGCCGGTTTAAACCTCGGCTCCGATGCACCCCGGATTTTCAGAGCATTGGTGGAAGCCACAGCCTTTGGGTCAAAAGCCATTAACGACCGGTTTATTGCTGAAGGTGTGCGAATTGACGGAGTTATTGCCCTGGGGGGCGTGGCAAAAAAATCGCCGCTGGTGATGCAAATTGTTGCCGATGTTTTGGATATGCCCATAAAAGTGGCCCGCTCGGAACAGGCCTGTGCGCTGGGCTCGGCAATGGCCGCAGCTGTGGCAGCCGGAGTATATTCCAGTACTGCCGAAGCACAGAAAAATATGGGCGGAGGTATTGAAACTGAATATCACCCGATTCCTGAAAATGTGGAAAAATACAAAGCGCTTTATGCGAAGTATAAAAAGTTTGGAAAGTTTATTGAATTTGAATATTAACCGATTTCCTTTATTCAGCAGGCGACTCTCTTATTCAGCTGGTGACTTCAAGTCACCAGCTGAATAAATCAGAAATAGACATGTCTGCCGGACACGGCTTCACCGGACGCTCCGGCACCGTTTGTCTGCGGGACACAGGTTTACATATTATCTTCCATCATCATTTCTTTTAAAATGGCACCACCGGCGATGGGTACGTTTTTTATTTTGAATCTAATTGGGATGAACGGTAACAATCACTCTTTTGTATCCTGATAATGCAGGTGTGCCCTTGTCGGTAACCTTCAGGATAAAATGAACCGTTTCCGGTTTTTCAACCTCGGGCGCAACAATGGTGTGCACATTGTACAGGTTTTCAGAAAGATTTCCAAAACTTACCGACTTATTGTACGTCCCGGCTTCCGGGTACTGAAACCACCAGTAACTCAGGTTATCGCCATCGGGATCGGTGGTTCCGCTGGCATCGAGACTAAAAATATCACCTGATTTTACGGAGAACTCATCCGGGTGCCCCAATGCCGGAACCGGTGGGTGGTTGGCTTCTTCATACGATTTTGTACACCAGTCCATGCGGGCTGCAAAATCGTTTTGAAAATCGTTGCGCCAGCGCCACAAAGTAACTTTATTGTTGGTAACTGTAAGTGTGTCTTTGCGAATGGCTCTTCCAAAATTGTTGGGGATTTGCGGTGTAAACGTGTCGTCGGCATTGGTCCAAACAGGGCGGCTTTCGGGTTCATAGTCAGCTCCGCCAATAAATACAGGAATAATCCGGCCTTTCAGCGGTTCAGGAATATAAAGTTCGTAGCGGCCGCCCCAGCCCCCCCATTCCGGGTGCTCTGGATTGCTCAGTCCGTTCAAAATTAAATTCAGCCATGCGGGTGTGTCGCCTTCCATTCCGTAGGCAACATCCGGGTATTCGGCTCCCAGCGGCCCGTGTCCCTGCTGAATATTTTCCGCCAGCCATTCGTTGCTGATTTCCTTGTTGTCGATTCCCGGAATGACCGAATTAATGGCATTCCAGGTGGCATCCATATAACTTCCTATACT
>JAFGDX010000010.1 GCA_016931875.1 Prolixibacteraceae bacterium | reverse complement strand
TTATGAATTTTTTGGTCTCCTAATGTAAAAAGAAACTCCTTTAATTTACCCGGATTTCTTCATATTTTTCAGGTATTTTAATGCTGAATGAGGTAATTTTCTCTGATGAAAAACCACTCATGCGAATCTTTAAATTCACTTTGTTTTGTGGCGAATTAAAATCCATTTCAATTAAACCCGGATAATTTTTTCTCTCAAACTTCTCAAAATCATCAAATGTCATTACCAGTTGCCGTTCATTGGTTTTATCTTCAATCAGCAGCCTGGTAAGTGCAAAGTTGGCCGGGTTAAAAAACATTCGCTGAAGAATAATGGCATCTTCGTCAAGGCGTTTTAACCTGCGTTCGGCTTTTTCAATTTTTCCTTTCTCCTCAATTTTAACCCATTTTCTGTCTTTTTCCGACTGAAGAACATACTGCCCGTTTTCAATAAACGAATCAAAAGTTTTAAAATCGCGATCATCCGGATCGTTCCGGTACGAAAATGCCTGATTGGAAAGAATGGACTGAATAGTGGCAAAATCAAGGTCAATATTTAACACTTTACTCACATATGAATAATCATCAAGAAAATAATTTTTATCGATATAATTTACATACTTCACACTGTCGGGCGTAAGTAAAACCCGGCCAACCGGAATATTTAACTTACTGATTGAAACCAGAATTTTATTATCGCGCTGAGCTTTCAGGTTAACCCGGAAATTCGCTTTTGAATACCGATCGGAAAACTGGCAGTTAATTCGCTTCACCGAAAAATAATTATAGTCGAAAGCATTTTGTTCCACACGTTTCAGCAGTTTTGTGGTGCTCATTGGTCTTGCCTCCACAATTTCGATATTCCGTGCAGTACGACAGGAAGAAAACCACAATAAACTTAGCAACACAACCAAAAAACGGAACTTGTTCCAACCACCTGCCTTCATCTACTCTTCAATGTATTTTTGTTCCTTTATTTTACGCTCCAAAACTTCAGAAGTATTACCGCTGTTTTTTGCTTTTTCCCAAAATTGTTTGGCTTCATCCAGTTTCTGAAGCATAAAAAGAATATCTCCGTAATGTTCCAGCAATGTTGGATTATCCTGTCCTCCGCTGTTTAAAGCCGACTCCATATAAAATTTTGCCAGCGCATATTCTCCTTTTTTAAACAGAACCCACGCGTGTGTATCCAAATAGGTCGGATTGTCGGGGAAACGTTCCACCACTTTTCCACTCATCCGTTCTGCCTTGTCCAGGTTTTTCCCGGCAACCGACAAATAATAGGCGTAATTATTCAGGGCAATGTAGTTTTCAGGATCGAGCTGAACAGATTCATCAAATAAGCTGAATGCCTCATCCTGTTCACCTAATTTATATATTGCCTCACCTTTCAGCATTAAAAACTGCCCCTGTAATTGTGGATTATCGACTACAAAATCGAGCCCTTCTTCAACTATGGTTTTGGTTTCCTCAAATTTTTCGAGTTGAATACATGCAATGGCATTTAAAAAATAGGTTTGTGGCTGATTGGGAAACAGTTCGATGGCGTTTTTGCTGTGTTTGTAGAGACCCTCCCAGTCCTGCAAATCATTATCGATAAACAACACGCGCTCCCAAATCATATAATCGTTTTGCTCAATATCGAGCGCTTTTAACATTTGAGTCCTGGCCTCTTCCAGCATGTTTTTCTTTAGAAAATAATCTGCATAAATGGTGTGTATCAAAAATTCGCCAGGATGTTTTTCAAGCAGTAACTGAATGAGTTCCAGTTCTTTTTCATCGGTAATTTTAGATTGCTCACGATTGGATGTCAACATCATATACAACTGAAGTTTGGTTTGAACATCCACCTCATCGCTTTTAAACCCCAGTTTGGTTTCTTCAAACGATTTTTCTTCCTCTCCTTTTTCGAGATAAAAATTGGCCAGCGAGAAATGAACAAAACCGTTTTCGGGTTCCATTTCCTGGATTTTTTTGTAGTATTTCAGCGCATTTTCCAAATCGCCCTGGTTTTGGTACAAATCGGCCAGCAATCCGTAATATTTTGTTTCCGAAGGATTGTATTCAATCAGTTTTTCAATCTCCTCAAAAGCTTTGTCAACCTCGCCCATGGAAAGAAAAATCTGTTGTTTTTCAATTGAAAGCTGCTCATTAATCCCGGTTTTTTCTTCCATTGCATTAAAGGCATCAATGGCTTCCTCAAATTTTTCAGCTTTGGCAAGCAATGCGGCTTTCATATATAAATATTCCAGGTTTTCAGGTTCATTTTTTAAAACCTCGGAATACAAACCGGCAGCCTCTTCAAATTTGCGTTGCTGCTGATAAATTTGTGCCAGGAGCAATTTGTACCATTTATTTTCCGAATCAATGCTTATCGCTTTTTCAAGTAACAACGATGCGCTGGTAAAATCGTTATTTGCCGCATGAATATTTGCCAGCTCGTACATAGCCGACGAAGAGTTTGGATCGATTTCAAGACAACTGGATAACAACTGAATGGCTTTTTGCGCGTTGCCAAACATTTTTTGTTTTAATGCTTCAACAAACAAATATTCAAATTCCTTTTGTTTTCGCTCATCCAGTTCCTGTGTTTGTTCCACAGGTTCCGCTTCCTGAACCGGTTGTTTTTGTGCGGTACTTTTTACACCTGAGCAGGAAAACAATAATAAAGTTACCCCCACTACTCCGCACCAAAATATTATTTTTTTCATTGTTTTAATTTTTACCGGTGTGGCCAAAACCGCCCTCACCTCTGCCTGTTTCTTCCAACACCTCTACCAAATTCCATTCCACGGTTTTATGTGCAGCGATAATCATCTGGCAAATCCGTTCACCACTTTCAACAACAAAATCTTCCTGTGAAAGATTAATAAGGATAATTCCTATTTCACCCCTGTAATCGGCATCAATGGTTCCCGGGGTGTTTAAAACCGTAATTCCTTTTTTTAAAGCCAAACCGCTTCTTGGTCTGATTTGGGCTTCGTATCCCTTCGGAATTTCAACATATAAACCTGTTGGAATTAATTTTCTTTCCAGCGGTTTTAACACCAACGGTTCCTGAAGATATGCCCTTAAATCCATACCCGCTGACATTTCGGTGCTGTACGCAGGTAACGGATTATCCGATTTATTTACAATTTTAATCTGCATTTAAAAACCTGATTTTTAAAAGACCGCTAAGATACTAATTTACGAGAGAATGCCGTGTGAATTAACATTATTTATCAAATAATGCCTGATTTTTAAATGATTGGATAACAATTAAATAATCATCAGGTTTGCCAAAATACTGTCGGAAACAAACAGTCCTTTTCGTGTAAACCGAATGGTTCCGTTTTCTTCTTTTACCATTCCCGATTTTAAATAACCCTGTATTTCTTTTTGAAAATAGTTTCGCATTTTGATTCCAAATTTGTCTTCAAGTTGTTGTTCCGGAATACCCCACTTTGTGCGCATGCGCGTTAAAATGTATTCATTGTATTTCTCGTTTTCAGAAAGTATCTCCTCTTCAAAAAAAGGCAAATCATTTTCAATTGCTTTCAGATATCCATCGAGATGGGCCATGTTCCACTGCCGCGAAAGGCCGTTAAATGAATGTGCCGAAGGGCCCAGCCCCAGGTATTTCCTCCCGGTCCAGTATGATGTGTTATGTTTTGAATACAGTTGGTTTTTTGCAAAGTTCGAAATTTCATAGTGTTCAAAGCCATATTTTTCGGCAGTGTTGATCAGCATTTCAAACTGTTTTACACTCTTTTTTTCTCCGAGTTCTTTTAATGTTCCCTTTTTTAACCAGGTGTAAAACGGAGTTCCCTGGTGGTAGGTTAAATGGTAGGCTGAAAGATGCTGAAACGGAAGCGAAAAAACCTGCTGCAGTGTACTTTTCCACTG
>JAFGDX010000129.1 GCA_016931875.1 Prolixibacteraceae bacterium | reverse complement strand
CGTGTTCCCCATAAACGAAAATCGTGTTCTTTTGAACGAATTTATTTTTCAAGAGGAAGCGATAAAGATATTTACCAGGAACGCAAACAATTGGGGCGGCTTTTGAGCCCAACAATTTTGAAAACAGTTGATTATGATTTTGAAAATACCGTGTTTTCGTACATCCCAAATACTTCCGAAACTGCATTTTACGGAATGATGGAAGGAATCAGGGAGTATCTTGTGGACTGGAAGATTGAACAACTGCAGAAGAAAAACGGTTCGCTTACCAACCAGGATATCAAAGAAATTATTTCGCTGGAACCACGGATGGAAAAAATTGCCATTAAAGATGTAAAACTCAGAACATTTATTGCCGACGATGCCAGCCGCGATGATCTGGTAGCCCACGTTTACGATGTAACCTACGGTGTGGTTAAAAATGATGTTGACACACTGGTAATTATCGATGACTCGATAGTTCGCGGAACTACACTGAAAAACAGTATTTTACGGATTCTCGATCGCTTGCATCCCAAAAAAATAATTGTTGTTTCATCTGCACCACAAATTCGCTACCCCGATTGTTATGGAATTGACATGGCTCAACTGGATAAATTTATTGCGTTTAATGCCGCGATAGAATTGTTAAAAGAAACCGGGCAGGAATCGGTAATTGAGAGTGTTTACAAAAAATGCAAGGAGCAGGAGAATTTATCAAAAGAAGAGATGGTAAATTATGTTCGTGAAATTTACAAACCTTTCACCGCTGAACAAATTTCAGGAAAAATAGCTGAATTACTAAAACCTGAAGGCTGCCGGGCGGAGGTGGAAATTGTATATCAATCGATTGAAAACCTGCACAAAGCTTGTCCGAATGATTTGGGCGACTGGTATTTTACGGGGATTTATCCAACTCCGGGTGGAAACCGCGTGGTAAACTCATCGTTTATTTACTTTATTGAAGGAAAACACGAGCGCGCATATTAACTTTCCCGGGTTTTAAGAACATACAGTTTGTTTATATTTCAAAATCAAATCCCTTTTGAAGGAGCTCGTCGTATTTTTTCTGATTGAATCGGTAATAAAAAGCGCCTTTTTTTGACGTTTCCTTTTCTTTTTCATCCAGTTTTTCAAGCAAATCCATCGAAAGAAGTTTTCTTCTGAAATTACGTTTGTCAAAAGGAGTTTGATAGATGGCTTCGTACAGGCCCTGCAGTTGCGGAATGGTAAATTTTTCAGGTAATAGTTCAAATCCAATGGGTTGGGTGCGGGCACGAATTCTTAATTTGCGAAGTGCCTTTTTAACCATTTCGTTGTGGTCGAATATTAAATCGGGCAGTTCTGAAAGCGAAATCCAGGTTGCACCGTGTTTTTTGGCCAGCTCTTTATCGTAATCGTTTAGCCTGATTAATGAGAAATAAGACACCGAAACAATCCTGCCTCCCGGGTCGCGGTTTAAGTCGCCAAAGGCATACAACTGTTCCATGTAAACATTTTCAAGTCCGGTAAGTTCCTTCACAATTCTTTCTGCCGCAGCGTCCAGGCTTTCATCGGGCGAAACAAATCCGCCCATCAGCGACCAGTTGCCTTTTGCAGGTTCAAAATTGCGTTTCAGAATAAGCAGTTTTAATTCTCTTTCGTTTTCATTAAAACCAAAAATGATGGAATCAACCGCTATAAGGATTTTTGGATGCTTTTCATAAAATTCCATAAGCTTATTCGGGTTCAGGCCATTGGTTATCGTCTTTGTCTTTTACATAGGTTTCAATATGCCTGTCTCTTTTCACCTCGTAAATGTCGTCAATTGTTACAATTATGCCGGTTTCCAGAACTTCCCCAAATTTCTCGTTCACCGCAGTGCCAAATGTTTTCATCGAGGGCGAAAGATTCATGTAGGCATTGATAAGCGGAGGAACATTTTCACCATACTGCCGCACGGTTTGTACCAATATTTTGTAGTCCTCCTTGTAATTGTTTCCGGTAAATACTTTTTTCATCTCCTCGGGGTTGTAATCAAATTCAACCGGTTTTTTCGGATAAACAAGATTTTCCTTGTCACGGAAATATTTTTTGAAAAAGTATTGAATCAGATTTCTTGCCTCATTATGAAAATGAGAGTACATGGTAACTTTTCCAAAAAAATATTTGATTTCCGGGTGATCAACCGTTAAAGCACCCAACCCGTCCCAAAGATTATCGAGGGCAAAAAGGGCCTTTGCCCCGGCTTTGCTCGACTGGTATGCGGGCTGAACAAACGAACGCCCCAGTTCAAGAGTGTAGGGTAAATAACTTTCAATAAATTCTTTTGACAGGTGGAAAAGCCGTGAGGTAGCCATCATTACTTCCCCGTTTTCGTCCCGTGCTGCTTCCGAGCCAAGAATATATCTGTATCCGCCAAGAATTTCTTTGGCATCCGGATCCCAAACAATCAGTTGTTTGTATGGAACTTCGGAGGTGTCGTAAGCATCAATGTCGGTTTCTTTTCCGGTTCCTCCGCCTGCATCTCTGAAAGTAATTTCTCTTAACCGGCCAATCTCGTGCATTATCGATGGTGAATCATGATGAGATACAATATAAATCTCATTTCCACCTTTATTTGTTTTCCTCATAAGTTTTTCGGGGGTAAGTTCAGCGCAGATAGCTTCTTTCTCAAGAGGTTTTACAATGTCTTTCATTTAATACGCTTTTTGAAAAATGGAATACAAAGTTAAAAAAATACGGCCACGTTTTTAATTCTTCAAATTTTAATTTCTTTCCTGTGTCTGGCTGGTAATGTATACACCAGTTCTTTTACTTGGTTGGCCCACTCTTTATGTGTTTTTGTTTTGTTAAAAAATGTATACGGAATTGGCTTGCCAAAGTAAATGTGAACATCCGTGTTTTTGTGTTTTACCGTTTCGTCAGGAAGAAAAAACATTTCCAGGTTCCATTTTATTCTGAAAAACTTCCGCAGTTTTGCCAAACGGTAAAAACGGTTTGAATTTCTTCCTGAAATAAATACCGGAATGACATCCCGCTGGTATTGAATGGCTTTTGAAATAAAATGTTTTTTCCATTCCAGGTCAACAATTTTCCCTTTTATCTTTCGCGAAGCCAGCCCTGAAGGAAAAATTAAAATTTGCTGGTTTGAGCGGTAGGTTTCATTCATCACCCTGGCCACATCGCGACTGTGACCGCCATGTTTGTTTACCGGTACAAACATTGGGCTGAGGTTGGGAATGTTCATTAAAATGTCGTTGCTGAGAAATTTTAATTCTCCCAGCATTTTGCTTACGTTTTTCATCAGCAACATGCCATCAAAACCTCCCAGCGGATGGTTGCTGGCAAAAATATACCGGCCCGCTGCGGGAATATTTTCTGCTCCGTGAATGTGTTCTTTTACATTGAACTCTTTTACCACCTGGTCTACAAACGCAATCCCTTTCAGGTGGCCGGTTCTTTTGAGTAAATCGTTTATAAAGTCAATGTGTAAAATGTGTGTCAGGTAACCGTAAACAAAACCCGGAATAAATTTTGCCAGCCCCGGATTTTTTGCCGCAAAAACTTCCCTTATGCTGATTGGTTTAAACGTATTTGTTTTTGGTTCTTCCACCTTTTCGAAATTTTCAGGGCACCAATTAAACAAAAATTCAGCATAAAAAGAAAAAATGAACCGATTTCGTACCGGAGCTTTTGAAAGTGTTTGCGTTTTTATCACGCTTTTGCCCGGGGTGGAAAGAAGCAAATTAAACCGAAGTAAATTTCAGCTACTTTTTACGAGTTATTAACGGCTGTTAATTTCTTGCGTTGTTAATAATAAATTATTGATTTTATGAGTTTTAAATAAAAATAGAATGGGTTTGTGGTTCTGTTCCTAACAATCTATCAACAATTTCTTAACCGATTGAGCAAAACAGGCAGTGGAATAATGTGGAAGATAGTGGAATAGTATGGAATAAATTTTTACTTTTACATTGAATAATTCGGACAGTAACCAGATGGCAATTTTTGTAGGAGAACATAGCGCAACGATTGATGACAAAGGGAGAATTGTACTTCCTGCGGCATTTAAAAAAGCGGTGGGCGAAATGGAGCTCGAATTTGTCATTGTTGAAAAAAACAGGTTGGGGAAGTGTCTCGATATTCACACAGAAGAAACCTGGGCTGAAAATGTAAAACAGTTCAGAAAGAAACTAAACCCACTCGATCCCAGGCATGATAAATTGTTACAGGTTTATTTTCAGAATTTTACCCGGATTGGAGTGGCTGCAAACGGCAGAATAAACATTCCAAACGAATACCTGGAATTTGCCAGTCTGAAAAAGATGGTCAAGTTCATCGGAATGTACACGTCCATTCGTTTGGTTGATGCCAGTGAAAAAAATCAAACAGAGGTTACCGATGAGGAATATCTGGAAATGTTGAGGATGCTTAAAGGGAATGATGAAGGCTAAGTGCAGGTTCAATGATTCAACACTACCACATACCCGTATTACCGGAACAAAGCATTGCAGGACTGAATATCCGTCCG
>JAFGDX010000128.1 GCA_016931875.1 Prolixibacteraceae bacterium | reverse complement strand
CTGAAAAAGAAAAAAGGTACAAAACCCGGATGCGACACCAATTGCAGTTGCCATTAACACCGCTGTTTTTGTATTTATTTACCCTCTTTTTTAGGTGATTCCTTTGTAGCATTTATTATTTCTGAAAAAGAAAAACAAGACCAGGTATCCGCTGATTCAAAATAAATTATGCAGCCGTATCCGGCACTTTTAAACCGGCCCAATCAGGGCTTTTCATTTTATTTTTTACTCATAGAAGGAGGGACAGCTTCTTTTCCCGTTCCCCATTTCATATTTGGGGTGGAGGCCATTTGAAAAATCAATTCTCCGCCGCCGGTTATTTCTTTTTGTGTAATCCATGTTCTTTCAAACGGTTTTCCGTTTAATGTGGCCGACTGGATGTATTTGTTTTCTTTGGAATTGTTGACCGCCTTAATCATAAAATATTTCCCGTTACCAAGGTTAATACGGGCTTCGCCAAACAAAGGACTGCCAATGGTGTAAACCGGGTTGCCGGGAGTTACGGCGTAAAATCCCATGGCACTCAACACATACCACGACGAAAGAGACCCCATGTCTTCGTTTCCGCACAAACCGCCCGGCCCGCTCCGGTACAACTCTTCGCAAACCTGTCGCACACGGTTCTGTGTTTTCCAGGGCTGGCCGGCATAATTGTATAAATAAGCTACATGGTGAGAGGGCTGATTACCATGTACATATTGTCCGATGGTTCCAACTACACCTACATATTTTGGAGGTGTTATTACGGCGCTCATTTCAAAAAACTGATCCAGTTTTTCAATAAAGGGCTTATTTCCTCCAAACAGGTCGATTAAACCTTGAATATCATGTTGTACTGACCAAATATACTGCCAGGCATTCGATTCGGTGTAATAGCGGTTGGGGCGGCGGCCCACCAGCAGCGGATCAAAATATTTGTAATAGGAATGATCACCCGCTTTTACAATTTCCTGTTTGTTTGTACCAAGTGGCGGCAACCATGTTCCATCCGTATTCTTGGGGCGCATAAACTGGGTTTCCGAATCCCAGAGGTTGGAATAATTGTGTGCTCTTTTTATAAAAAGCTGGTAATCGTCATTTTTTCCCAGTTCCCTGGCCATTTGCGCAATGCACCAGTCATCGTAAGCCAGTTCGAGTGTATTGGGTACCGATTCTGTAACCTTGTCCACCGGTGTGTAACCCAGCGTTTTGTAAAAATCCAGGCCTGAACGCCCGGCATTTTCCGGTACCGGTGGTTTCGGATTTTCCAGCGCCTTTTTTCGCATGGCATTGTAAAGCGTATTTATATCATAATCGCGGAATCCTTTCATATAGGCATCCACAATCACCGGAATCAGATGATCGCCTACCATCGCTTCTCCAAACACATTCAAAAAGTGCTGTGCCGGCAGCCATTTATAGTTTTCAACTTTTGCCACAATCGATTTTATAAAGTCGTTTACATGTTCTGGAGCTGTGAGAGTTAACAAAGGATGTTGCGAACGGTAGGTATCCCAGCAAGAGAACGAGCCGTAAAAATTGTACCCGTCGGCAACGTGAATTTTGCCATCCGAACCAAAATATTTTCCATCCGCATCCTGCGAAATATACTGCGCCAGGAAAGAATGATACAGCGAAGTGTAAAAAATCTCTTTCTGGTCAGCTGTTGCGCCGTCAATCGTAATTTTCGACAATTCGTCGTTCCAGATTTGGCGGGCGTTGTTTTTTACTTTGTCAAAATCCCAATCCTGAATTTCAGCATGCAGGTTTTTCCGTGCGCCCTCCACACTGGTATACGAAATGCCTACCTTTACCAGCACCTGTTCACTTTCTTCAGTTTCGAAAGTTACAAATGCCCCTATTTTGTTTCCTTTTTCCTCGTTTTTGTAGGGGAATATGCTTCCGCCCGATTCAGGGGTAACATACGAAGCATCAAAAGTACCGTAATACCGAAATGGTTTGCTAAATTCAGCCACAAAATATACTTTGCCCAGTCCGGCACTTTTTTCTCCTTCAATTCGGTTATTATCAACAATTTTCAGATGCGAATCTTCTTCTGAACTCATATCTCCAATCTGGTGCCCCAGGTCAAGAATAATTTTGGCGTTGTTGGTTTTTGGAAAGGTATAACGATGAAAGCCGGCCCGCTGGGTGGCAGTAAGTTCGGCTTTTATATTGTAATCTTTTAATAGAACCGAATAGTATCCCGGAGAAGCCGTTTCGTCTTCATGGCTGAACCGCGACCGGTAACCTTCATCAGGATTGTTTTGCGGGCCGGGAACAATCTGGAGTTTCCGGCCTGTAACCGGCATCAGCAAAACATCGCCACCATTGGTCATGCCCACACCGCTCCAATGGGTGTGGCTGAACCCCATAATGGAAGTGCCCGAATAAACATAACCGGCGCAATAGGTCCAGCCTTTGGTATCAACATCGGGGCTTAGGTGAACCATAGCATAAGGCAGGGATGCGCCCGGAAAAGTATGCCCGAAAAAGTCGGTCCCAAGAAACGGATTTACATAGTCGGCGGGTTGTTTTTGGTCGGCACGCAGTGGCTCAGTTGAAAAACCATACAGTGAGTGAAACGCAAAAACAAAAATCAGGACAAATAAACGTAGCTGCATGATGTTATATTTTAGTTGTTACTGGTTGAATTGAAACATTAAGAATCTTAACCTTTTTTGCGAAATTATATTTTAAATTTCAAATGAATGGTTAAAAGATAATGTAAATTGAATAAAATAAGCGAAGTTTTTTTCTTTTTGTTGCCATTATTTTGCCATTATGAAGTACTTTCAAAAATTCAATAATGACCTAAAATCTTTTTTTTGTATGAAGTTATTAAACCGATTTAGCACAGTTTCCGGCTTGTTTTTTACCGTAGTACTTTTTCTGAATGGCTGTACTACTGCTGAAAAACAGGAAACCTTCCGGGTAGAAAATATAAATTCGGGCTGGACCATGCAATCCAGCGAAAAATTAGGCGATACCAACGAAAAGTCCATATCAGAAAACGGTTACAACGATGCCTCGTGGTACAAATCCGTTGTGCCGGGAACGGTTCTTGGAAGTATGGCGACTCATGGGGTTATTGAAGATCCGTATTTTGGCATAAACATGCAGAAAGTGGATCCGGAACAGTTTAAAAAGCCCTGGTGGTTT
Organism: Prolixibacteraceae bacterium; assembly: GCA_016931875.1. Taxonomy (GTDB): domain Bacteria; phylum Bacteroidota; class Bacteroidia; order Bacteroidales; family Prolixibacteraceae; genus Draconibacterium. The sequence goes on along the minus strand of JAFGDX010000128.1, from coordinate 5,907 downwards.
CGCACATCATTTCAGATTCACCCGGATGATATCGGTAAAATAATCAGCCTTCGGTTTAACGGGATTAATTACCGTGCCGATTTGTGGGTAAACGGGCAGAAAGTGGCTGGTAAAGATGAATTTGCCGGGACCTACCGCATGTTTACCTTTACTATTTCCAACTATGTAAAAGAGGGGGAAAATAGTGTTGCGCTTAAAATGTGGCAACATGCCGATGGTGAATATTCCATTGGTTTTGTCGACTGGAATCCGTTGCCACGCGACCGTAACCTTGGCATTTTCAGGGAAGTTTTCCTGGAAGTAAATGAAGGGGTAAAAATCAGAAGCCCGTTTGTTTATGCCAGCGTAAATAAACAAACACTGAAGGATGCCGACCTTTTTATTCAAACTGAACTGGAAAACAGTACGGAGAAAACCATGGAAGGAATCGTTCGTGTAGATTATTTGCTGGGAACGGTAGAAAAAGAAGTTTCCGTTCCGGGCGGCGAAACAGTTTCGGTGAAGTTTTCACCTCAGGAGTTCAGCCAGCTTTCGGTAAACGATGTAAAACTCTGGTGGCCCAACGGAATGGGGGAGCCCAACCTGTACCCGTTAAAAGCAGAATTTGTTTCAGGAAATAAAATTATCGACAAGGTAGAAAAGAAATATGGTATCAGAGAAATTGACAGTTACCTGAATGAAGACAAAAACCGGGCTTTTGAAGTAAACGGAAAATTTGTACTGATTAAGGGAGGAGGCTGGACCGACGATGTTTTACTGCAGGACACACCAAAATCGGTGGAAGCGCAACTTCGCTATGTTAGGCATATGAATTTGAACAGTATTCGTTGCGAAGGTTTTTGGGGGAAAGATGAAACTTTGTACAACCTGTGCGACGAATACGGAATTTTGGTTATGCTTGGGTGGAATTGTCACTGGGAGTGGGAAGAGTATCTGTTAAAACCAACCCACGAAAAATATGGCGGCGCCACAAGCGATGAAGATATCGACCTGATGGAAGCCATGTGGAAAGACCAGATGCTGTGGTTGCGAAATCATCCCAGTATATTTGTGTGGATGCTGGGCAGCGACAAACTTCCGGCCCCAAAACTGGAACACAAATACATTGCCTTGTTTGAACAATATGATCCATCGCGTTCGTATGTAACTTCGGCCGGGGGCGCCGGAACGGAAAACAATAACATTGTTGCCGAAGTTCCCCTGGTAAGCGAAATCAGTGGTCCCACCGGAATGAAAATGCTTGGCCCTTACGCTTACACACCACCGGTGTACTGGTTTACCGATACCATGCTGGGGGGCGGTTATGGTTTTAATACCGAAACTTGCCCGGGGCCAAATATTCCGCCACTGGCTTCGCTGAAGAAAATGTTTCCTGAAGAAGCATTGTGGCCCATCGATAAAAACTATTGGGAATACCACACCGGACGAAACCAGTTTAAAACGCTCGACCGTTACCGGAAAGCACTCAATGCCAGGTATGGAAAATCATCGGGAGTGGAAGAATTTGCTTTTAAATCGCAGGTGAGCAACTACGAACTTATGCGACCCATGTTTGAAGCATTTGTGGCCCACAAACCCAAAAGTACCGGGCTTATTCAGTGGATGCTGAATTCGGCCTGGCCCGAGTTGTACTGGCAGTTGTACGATACCTACCTGCAACCCAACGGTGCATTTTATGCCGTACGAAAAGCATGTAACCCGCTCCATGCCATATACAGATATGGCTTTAACGACATTTATCTGGCCAACGAAGATTTAAACGATGCTGATAATCTTACGGTAAAAATCCGTATTTTCAATGTTCATTCAAAAGAAATATTTACTGATGAGTGGGCGGGAAACATTTCAGGCAATACCTCTAAATTTATTTATAAACTGCCTGAAATTGACAATCTTTCACCGGTTTGGTTCCTCGATCTGCGCGTGTTCGACAAAAACAACAATGAAGTGGATAACAGTATTTACTGGTTGTCGGAAAAGAAAGACGAACTCGATTATGCCGCTGCAAAAGAACTGGAATGGCCTTATTACACACCTTCAAAAGCCTATGCCGATTATACAGCACTGGACCAGCTGCCCAAAGTAAATCTGGAATATGATTATACTTTTGAAAAGGAAGATAAATTTGGTATTGTCCGGTTGAAGGTAAAAAACCCGACGGATGCCATTGCCTTTTTTGTATTTATGGATGTGAATAACCCGGCCACCGGAGAACCGGTTTTACCTATTTACTGGAACGACAATTATGTCTCTCTTCTTCCGGGTGAAGAAAGAAACTACGAGGCCCGGTACTTTTTAACTGACGGAGGTGAAAATAAACCCCAACTGCAAATAAAAGCCTGGAACGTGGAGCAGGTAACCTTAAATTAATAAGATGATAAAAACCAGCCAATACCCCCAATGGATGTTTATAATTTTCCCGGCTCTTGCCATGATGTTGGGGTGGGGACTCCGCGGACATATTGGCGGAGGCCCGTTTGGCGCCATGATTCCCGGGGCTATGGTGGCTTTAAGTATGGGGCTTTTGTGCGAAATGCCGGCAGCAGCAACTTCTTTTTTGCTTGTTTTTGGGGTTTTTGGAATTGGCATGGGTGGCGAAATGACCTACGGCCAAACCCTGGGTTTTCTTCGCAGTCCTGAAACCCTTGCATGGGGAACTGCCGGAACAACATTAAAAGGCGCCGTTTGGGGATTGCTGGGGGGAGCAGTTTTATCGCTGGGACTGGTATTCAAAAAAATTCCGAAAAGAAAAATCATCATCGCCATCTTGCTTTTGATAACGGGGATATTTCTCGGTTTCAAACTTATCAACGACCCCATGTTACTTTATTTCTCCGACCCGGAAAATCCACGAGCCGAATCGTGGGCAGGGCTTTTGTTGGGAGCTGTTTTTCTTCTTTCTTATCTGAAAATAAAAATTTCTTCGGCTGAATTTAGAATCATCTTTCGATTTGCTTTTTGGGGAATGGCCGGGGGTGCATTGGGATTTGGTTTAGGCGGATTGTGGCTTTTTTTGGGAAGTCAGTTGCCCGGGGTAATTTTTACCAGTTGGTGGAAAGCCATGGAATTTACTTTCGGACTGCTTTTGGGAGGCGCCCTGGGATATGCCACCTGGTTAAGCAAAGGGGAAGCTGTTTTGCAAAATGGAAAAGAAGATGTGTCTTCAGAAACAAAAATTTATACGGGGTGGAAAGAACCGGTAGTTGCCCTGGCAACCGGCCTTTTAATATACTGGTTGATACCCAACACCATGGAATGGTTTGCCAAAACCACAATTATCAATAATATGCCCGGGGGAACAATCAGCAGGGAAATCGCACGAATAATGGTAAACTATTCGGTTGCCGGGTTACTTTTTGTTTGGGTGGTAATGCGTTTTCCAAAGGCGGCCTGGCAAATTGGAATTACCCTCACTTTCTGCCATGCTTCCATCGATTTAATCCGTGATTTTTACCCCGATGTAAATACATGGTCGCCTTTTAACTTTCGGTTTTTCTATATTTTTTTGATGACGGCAGGAGTCGGATTGCTAACTCATTACTTTAGCCGGAGAACAAAAGTTGTTGCCCGCCTTTTTCTGTTGCTAATCTGGGCCTGTATTATGGTTTCCTTTTTACGTTTGTTTATTGATCCGGAAAAATTAAATGTTGAAGGATTATCCTTTTGCCAGATAGTATGCGGAAAGTTTATTGTGGACATTATTTTTGCTCTTTCTGCAGCCGTTGTGTCATGGTTTATTATTTGGAAATTTCAACTTACTAAATCATAAAAACAAACAAAATGAATCGATTATTGCATTTTTTGCCGGCCGTTATTTTGGCCCTTTTGTTGGGTGGCTGCAGCAGTCAACCCAAATGGCAACCGTTGTTTAACGGCGAAAATCTGGATGGCTGGACTGTCCGTGGAGAAGCTTCCTGGAAAGTAAAAGAAGGTGTGTTGGTGGGCGAAAACGGATATGGACACATTTACGCTGCACCGGAACTGACTGATTTGGAAGTAAAAGGTACATTCAGAATTTACAGTACCGGCAGCGATGCCAACAGCGGGTTGTATTTTCGTGCCAACCCGCCGGCAGATAATCCGGATGGTTTCCCGCGCGGATACGAAGCACAAATTTGCAACACACAGGACGCTTTTACCGGCTGGCTCTGGAAACCCGGAACGCCAACCGGCAAAGCAACCGAAAACCTCACCAAAGATGGCGAATGGTTTGATTACCGCATCAAAGCGGTCGGAACCCTCATTCAATTCTGGATTAACGACCAACCTGTGATGACCTATGAAGATGACGAATACAAAAAGGGTTATTTTGCCATACAATGTCACAATCCGGGAATGGTAATTGAAGCGAAAGATTTGTATTTCAGGGATTTGAGTGAGAATTAAAGTTTTTTATATCACTCACATTTATGAAGTATTTGTGTTTTTTGATTTAAAATTTCACTTTTTGCCGGAGCCAAATTTTTTATTCACATTTCCACGGAATTGATTGGCAGCTTTTTTCCAAATTTCCAGCAGTTGTGGTTTTGTTTTTCCGGCCGAGTTCCGGGCGGCAGCTATGAGGGTTTCGCATTCGTTATTGTCCATAAAAAGAACCGCATCCAGCAAGTCATCCACATCTTCGTCGGGAATGGCCAGGAACCCGTGTTTGTCGGCATGAATCAACTGTCCCGGTTGTATTTTTTGGCCAAACACCTCCACCTCACAATTCCACTCAACCGGGGTACTGTAGGCATGGCTCACCGAAAGCCTGCGTGCCAGTGCTTTAAATCCGGCATTGGTCATTTCATCCACATCGCGAATACTGCCGTCGGTAATGGTACCAACGCAGCCCAGCCCTCTGTGAAGATTGCTGTTTACTTCTCCCCAAAACGAGCCAAAAGTAGCCGGTTTGTCCAAATCCTGAACCACAACAATTTTGGGTTCCGGCCGCGATGCCACGTATTCAAGATATTCATTCCATACATTGGCATTTCTTTTTGTGTGCTGAATATTACGCGGCTCTATTTTTACAGTTACTGCATAACCAACCATGGGACCCATTTGGGGCATAAAATCGGTGGTTTCTTCCAGATTAAAACATTCGTGGCTAAAATCGTGTTTGGTTATTTTTTCCCAGCCGTTGCAAATGGTGGGGGTGTTCCAGCGTTTCAGTTTTAAGAGGTTTACATTTTCATACATATTCAAACGTTTTTTTACTTTCTAAAAGCAAATTTTCAGAATGTAAAGAAATAGAACTGGTGACGCAATTACTTCAAGAATTTTATTAAAAATACATGATTATTTTGCTGAATTGGATGTTCTTCATTTTCAAAATAAAATTGAGCCGTTAAAATAGTATATACATTGAATAATATACTTGAACTATAAATTGTTACATTGTTCTTATTTTTGAAAAGGATAAACTCTTTCCAAAAAACCGGTTTCAGATAAATTTAAAAGGGATGTAATGAAAAAAGTACTAAAACTGGCAGGTGTTGTAATGTTAGTGTTGATGATTGCACTGCTGGTGCGGGGTTATTTTAATCTGAAAGACCGGCACCCGGGTTACAACACTGCTATGGAAATCAGCAATCATAATCCGGCGCAGTTACAAGCGGGTTTTGCTGCTATTCCCGTCACTCCCGATGTTCCTGACAGATGGGAGGATAATAATGGAGATGCAAAATACAATCCGAAAGACGGGGATACTTTTACCGATAAAAACGGCAACGGTGTTTTTGACCCGGTTTGGATTGCCGGATTCAGCAACCGTAAACCAGCCAACGGAATTCACGATGACATTTGGGCACGCACCATGATAATTGATGACGGGAAAACACGGCTGGCCATTGTTGCGCTTGATGCCATTGGGTTTATGAACGACGATGTGGTGGACGTGCGGAAAATGATTCCGTCTGAAGCAGG
>JAFGDX010000127.1 GCA_016931875.1 Prolixibacteraceae bacterium | reverse complement strand
GTTCCGCTGGAAGCCATGCAGTCGGGCGTGCCGGTTATTATTTCCAACCAGTCGGGGGTTGCCGAAATCCTGGAAAATGCCCTGAAAATTGATTTTTGGGACACACATGCCATGGCCGACGCCATTTACGGGCTGCTCAACTATCCCTCGCTTGCAGCGCATCTTAAAATGGGAGGAAAAAAGGAAGTTGACAACTTAAAATGGATCAACTCGGCAAGGAATGTAAAAAAAGTGTACGAAAGTGCCCTTCATTCAGTAACACAAATTTAAAAACCAGAAAAATGAAATCAGTTTGTTTGTTTTTTCAGGTACACCAACCTTTCAGACACCGCCGGTACCGGTTTTTCGACATTGGAAATGACCATTATTACTACGATGATTATTCCAACGAAACCATCATGCGGAAAGTGGCAGTGAAAAGTTATCTGCCTACCAATAAATTGTTGTTAAAATTAGCCGACAAACTGGAAGGAAAATTTAAGGTTTCATTTTCGATTACCGGATTGGCGCTGGAACAGTTTGAATTGTACGCCCCGGAGGTAATCGATTCTTTTAAGGAACTTTCAAAAACCGGCTGTGTCGAGTTTCTTTCCGAAACCTATTCCCACTCACTTTCTTCACTAAAAGACAAGGGTGTTTTCAAAAAACAGGTACAACTGCACGACGAACATATTTTTGGTTTATTTGGGCAAAAACCCCGCGTATTCCGAAACACAGAAATGATTTATTCCGATGAAATCGGCGCTCAAATTGCCGAAATGGGTTACCGCGGAATATTAACCGAGGGGGCCAAACATATTTTAGGGTGGAAAAGTCCCAACTTTATGTATGTAAATGCCATCAATCCAAGGCTAAAAGTGTTGATGAGAAACTTTAAACTCAGCGACGATATTTCTTTTCGTTTTTCGAACAGAGAGTGGTCGGAATTTCCGCTCACTGCCGAGAAATTTATCGGCTGGCTTGAAAAACTCGATAAAAAAGAGGAAGTTGTCAATCTTTTTCTGAGCTACGAATCTTTTGGGGAACGGCAACCAAAAGAAAGCGGAATTTTTGACTTTTTGGAAGTTCTTGCCCACAAAATTATTGAACACCCGCAACTTAAATTTGCCACTCCATCAGAAGTGATTGATGAGTTGCAACCCGTGTCGGCGGTGAATGTGCCGCATGCCATTTCGTGGGCCGATGAAGAAAGAGACCTGACTGCCTGGCTGGGAAACAACATGCAAAAAGAAGCGTTCGACAAATTGTATGACCTGAGAAAACGTATGGAAAAATGCACCAGCGAAGAATTAATAAAAGACTGGAATTATTTGCAGGTGAGCGATCATTTCTACTACATGTCTACAAAATATTACTCGAATGGAGCAAAGTCAAATCAGTTTAATCCGTTTGATACCCCCTACGAAGCATTTATAAATTACATGAATGTACTGAGCGATTTTAAAATCAGGCTCAATTCAATGATTCCTGAAAATGAAATCGAAAACGAAATATCCGCTCTTCATAAAATTATTGATGAAAAGGATAAAAGAATAAAAAAAATGGAAGCCGATTTAACCCGGTTACGGAAAGCAAAAAAAAGAAAATCCTGACTTTTTCAAATTATTTTCAAATTTGCAATTTTAGTACTCAGGTAAATTATATTGGTTTATTGATGGTATGTAATTATAAAAACTATTTTTGCAGATTCATTTTTAGTTAGTTATAGTAAGATTAGAAGATTATGAAATCAGAAGGTGTAAGATTTATTCAGAAACCGGTTATTGAACAACCCGTTTGGAAAAAAATAATCGTAGAATCGAGCCTCCCTGAAAGTTTAAGTCCGCTTCGGGTTTTATCAAAAAACATGTGGTGGGTTTGGAACACAGAGGCTCGTGAACTATTTCAATATATAGATTCGGAAATTTGGGAAGAATGTGCCCACAACCCTGTTGTACTTTTGGATGAAGTGAGTTATCAGCGTTTCAGGGAACTGGAAAGCGATGAAATATTTATATCAAAAATGCACCAGGTATACGCAACATTCAACCAGTATATTGAAGAAAGAAAACAACTGAATGGCCCGCAAGTAGCCTACTTTAGTATGGAATACGGCTTGCACGACAGTTTGAAGATCTTTTCAGGCGGCCTGGGTATTCTGGCAGGCGACTACCTGAAAGAGGCCAGCGACTCGAAAGTTGACCTGGTTGCTGTTGGCTTGCTTTACAGGTTTGGTTATTTCAAACAAACCCTTAACCTGCACGGCGAACAAATGGCCAACTATGAAGCGCAGCAATTCTCAAAAATTCCGGTTCAGCCGGCACTCAACAGTGAAGGAAACTGGATTGAAGTGCAGGTCGAATATCCCGGAAGAAATTTATATGCAAAAGTATGGCAGGTAAATATCGGGTCAGTTAAGTTATTTTTGCTCGATGCCGATCATCCGGAAAACCAGGAACACGACCGTTCGGTTACTCACCATTTATACGGCGGCGACAATGAAAACCGCTTAAAACAGGAAATACTGCTTGGTTTGGGAGGAATAAGAGCACTCAACAAATTGGGCTATCATTCCGACATTTACCACTGCAATGAAGGCCATGCGGCGTTTATTGGAATTGAAAGAATGGCGGATTATGTAAACAACCAGGGCCTTTCATTCGCCGAAGCAAAAGAGGTGGTACGTGCATCAACCATTTTTACCACGCACACCCCGGTTCCTGCCGGCCACGACTCATTTCATAAAGATATGTTCAGGCATTACATGAACCACATTCCTCCCAAAATCGGACTGGAGTGGGAGGAATTTGAAATGCTCGGGAAAGCTTATCCGCATGAAGATCATTTTAACATGAGTTACCTTGCCAGCAACCTTTCGCAGGGAATTAACGGAGTAAGTATGCTCCACGGCGAAGTAAGCAAAACCGTTTTAAAAGATTTGTTCCAGGGATTTCTGGAAGAAGAAATTGAAATTGGCTATGTTACCAACGGCGTCCATTATTCTACCTGGACAGCACAGGAATGGAAAGAAATTCATAAAAAATATTTTGGCGAGAACTTCCCGGCAAATCAGCTCGATTTTGATGTGTGGAAAAATATTTACCAGGTTCCCGACAATGAAATCTGGCAGTTGCGTAAAAACCTTCGGATGAAACTGATAAAACACATCAAACAACGGTTTACCGACAACTGGATCAAACGTAATGAAAATCCCCAACTCATCAACGATGTAATGGGAAAATTAAATCCGAATGCACTAACCATTGGGTTTGCGCGCCGATTTGCTACCTATAAAAGAGGGTACCTGCTGTTCAGAAACCTGGAACGGCTGGCCAAAATTGTAAACAACCCCAAACATCCGGTTCAGTTTATTTTTGCAGGTAAAGCTCACCCTGCCGACAAAGCCGGACAAGATTTAATCAAACACATTGTTGAAATTTCGAAACGACCTGAATTCAGAGGAAAAATTCTGTTTGTTCAGAATTACGATATCAACCTGGCCAAAATGTTGCTGCAGGGTGTTGATGTTTGGTTAAATACGCCAACCCGCCCGCTTGAAGCATCGGGTACCAGCGGCGAAAAAGGCGTAATGAACGGAACTCTTCACTTTTCGGTGCTCGATGGCTGGTGGGTGGAAGGATACAAAAAAGATGCCGGCTGGGCGCTTCCTGCCGAACGCACATACGATGTACAGGATTTCCAGGACGAGCTGGATGCCGAAACCATTTACACCATTCTTGAAGAAGAAATTATTGAAGCCTTCTACGATCGGAATCATGAAGATGTGCCTGAAAAATGGGTGGGTTATATTAAAAACACCATTGCACGGGTTGCCCCGAATTTTACCACCGGACGAATGATTCAGGATTACCGGAACAGGTTTTACATCCCCCAGTTTCAACGTTCGCAACAAGTAAAAACAGACGACTTTAAACTTGCCAAAGAACTGGCCCGCTGGAAATTTAAAGTGAGCTCGGTTTGGAAAGATATTGAAGTAAAGAGCATCGAAATTTCCGACGGGATCACCAATAAAATGAGCATCGGGAAAGTATATCCGATACTTGTAAAAGTCGACATCAAGAATCTGTCGAGCGAGGAAGTGGGTCTTGAATTGATAATTACAGAAAATGAAGGAAGCACAGTTCCAAAAATTACCGATATTATTGAGTTTGAAAATTTGGGCTGCGAGGGAAATAT
>JAFGDX010000571.1 GCA_016931875.1 Prolixibacteraceae bacterium | reverse complement strand
CTCATTACCAGCCGGATGGAACGGGTTCCCATGATGTCGCTGCTGACAATTTGTGCAACCGAGTTTACCGGGATTCTGAAACCTGCGTCAACCATTAAAGTTACCAGCAGGTTTCCACTGTTGTCGGGTGTAAACGATATTTCTTTTACCTGCCCCACCTGGTACCCGTTTAAGGTAACTTTGTTCGATTCTGTAAGTCCGTCGATTCTTTCGTAAATGACATGGTAATAGGTGTTTTTGTTAAAAATATCATTTCCTTTCAGGTAACTTAATCCCCATATTAATATGGTTATCGATGCTACGATTAAAATACCCAGTCGTGTATATTTTGAAACTTTTAAATTCATACGTTTTGTCTTTATTTAAAACGATTCGGGCTACCATGGTTTTGTTTTTCCCGTTCGTTTTCTCATTTTAATATGGTAAAATTAGGGAATTCAATCAGGAATTACATTTTTCCCTGAATCTTTTTAACTGAAACCAGTTTATCGTCTTCAAAAGCAACAATAAATGCATCTTTGAATTTGTGTTGTAACCGCAGTTTTTCATTCAGGGCTTCATCGTATGAATAAAACCTGCCTGAATAATATTTATACGTTTTCCCGCTGTTGATTTTAAATATGTTTTTTTCTCCTTTAAAATTGGAAGGGTGGGTATCGATCGATTTTTTTGTTGCCGCCACCTGAACAGAAAAATAGGTATTGCCGGCAGGAGTAGTAATTTCTTTTATTTCTTCGGGTGCCGCCACCGGTTCTGTTTGAATTTCGGTAACAAGGTTAAAACTGCTTTTTTCTTCAATCCTTCTCTTATACTCTCTGAATGCTTTAAAAACCGACAGGGCAATATTGCTGCGCCCTGCTTCGCTTAAAAGATAGTTTCTTTCAGCTGCGTGGCTTAAAAAGCCGGCTTCCACCAAAACACCTGGCATGGTGGTTTCCCTGAGTACCAGAAACCCGGCTTGTTTCACGCTTCTGTCGTGCCGTTTGGCTACTTCCCGAAACTGATCCTGTATAACCGATGCCAGCATCACACTTTGGTCAAGGTATTCATCCTGAATCATTTCGAACATGATGTACGATTCGGGCAAATTGGGATCAAAATTTTCGTAAGTGGTGGAATAATCTTCTTCGAGTAAAATGACCGAGTTTTCCTTTTTGGCTACTTCCAGGTTGTCTTCACTTCGGTGCTGCCCCAGCACAAATGTTTCGGTTCCCTGAACCGATTTTGCCGCCACATAATTGGCATGGATGGAAATAAACAGGTCGGCATGGTTTCGGTTGGCAATTTCGGCCCTTTTGTATAAGGGAACAAAGACATCTTTGTCGCGGGTGTAAATTACTTTTGTGTCCGGAAAGTTTGTTTTTATACTTGCCCCCAGTTTCAGGGCAATGTCCAAAACAATGTCTTTTTCGCGTGCGGCGCCAACCACGGCTCCCGGATCCTTTCCTCCGTGCCCCGGATCGATAACCACAACCGATACTTTCGACTCGTCCTGAAAAGCAGGAGAACCTGTTTTTCCCTGTGTTTTATAGCCTTTCAGCAACACCATCGAAAAAATGAGTAAAAATATGAATAAGCTTTGTTTCATAACCAACATCATTTCAGCAACAAAAATAGAAATTTAGAATTATTTTGCATTTATTAGGGCTTTTGTATAGCCCTTATTTTTATTTTTGCACGGCAAGCCAGGTAATAATGGTTTAATTCAGAAAACATTTTGTATAAAATATTTATTACATATCTTTTTATTGTTTTGCCCATTCTTGTTTTTAGCCAGGAAACAGAAGAAAATGTCCGTTTGCCTGAAACCGCCCGGCAAGACACTATTCTCAGCTTACATTCGGTGCAGGACACTGTTGCGGTGGATACCGTTGAAATTGATTCGCTGGTTCCGCCCGTTATTGAAGCGCCTATTGATTATAACGCCGAAGATTCGATTATTGTATCTTTCGACGGGCAAAAGGTGTATTTGTACAACAATTCAAGGGTGACCTACCAGCAGATTGAGCTGACCGCTTATTTCATTGAACTCGATTTGGAGACCAAAGAAGTGTATGCGGAAGGAATTCTGGATTCAACCGAAACACTGGTGCAAAAACCAATTTTTAAAGACGGGAATGAAGAGTTTGAATCAAAAACCCTCCGGTATAATTTTGAAACCAAAAAGGGAATCATTACCGAAGTGGTGACTGAACAGGGTGAAGGGTATTTTCACAGCGGGCGTACCAAAAAGATTTCTGATGATGCTTTTCTTGCCACCGATGGAAAATATACCACCTGCGATGCAGACCATCCGCATTTCTACCTTCATCTTTCAAAAGCAAAAGTAATTTCGAACAATAAAATAATTACCGGCCCGGCCTACATGGTTTTGGAAGATTTCCCGATTTATTTCCCCTTCCTTCCGTTTGGATATTTTCCAAGTACACCCACCTACTCATCGGGGATTATTGTGCCCACTTACGGAGAAGAGGCAAACCGCGGTTTTTTTCTGAGAGACGGGGGGTACTACTGGGCAGCAGGGCAGTATTTCGATTTGGCTTTGCGGGGCGATATTTATTCCAAAGGCTCGTGGGCCGGAAAACTAAATACAAACTACAGGAAACGATACAAATTCAGCGGCAATTTTGATTTTAAATATGCCGTTAATAAATACGGCGAAAAGGGAACCGATACATATTCCGAATCGCCGCAGTTTTCGGTTGCCTGGCGCCACAGCCAGGATGCAAAAGCCAATCCAAACCAAACTTTTTCGGCCAGTGTCAATTTTTCAACCAGCGGGTACGACAAACAAAACGCAATATCGCAGCGGAATTATCTGAGCACCCAAAAATCATCGAGTGTTTCATTTACCAAAAAATTTGAGAATACCCCGTTTAACATGTCGGTCAACCTGCGGCATTCTCAAAAT
>JAFGDX010000126.1 GCA_016931875.1 Prolixibacteraceae bacterium | reverse complement strand
GTCATCGCCCAGAAAGTATAGTACAACCAGGGGAAATTGCTTTTGTCGTAGTGAGTGGCGTGTGTTAAATAGCCTGTAAATTTCATGTTGGCATCCGTATGACACTTTTTACAGGTTTCAACGATATTTCGCGGGCTGATTGTAGATTTTGGGTTGTCCATCCGGTAAATATTATGTGCCCCATGGCAATCGGAACACCTGGCTGCCTCCAGATACCCCAGCTGATGGGCTTTTCCGTGATAGGTTTCGAGATAGGTTTCTGCCAGTTCGGAATGGCATTGGCCACACTGACTGGTGATTTCCGACATAAATTTATCTTCATGAACTTCGGTGATGTGGTGGGCTGTGTGACAGGTTTCACAGGTAGGAAATTTTAATTCGCTGGTGTTATCCTTGTGCCCGTGTTCACTGTCCATGTATTCATCGTAAATTCCCTTGTGGCATTTTCCACAGGTGCCAGCCAGATTCGCCGGATTCACGGAAGAGCGTTCATCTTCTTCGTTCAGCATAAAGTGGGTGGTATGGCAATCGGTGCAAACCGCAGCCGATAAAAGTCCTTTTTCCTCCAGGCTCCTTCCATGAACCGTTGTGGAATAATCACGATACGCATCTCTCTCCTTTAAATCGGTTCCAATCAAAGCTTTACCATCCTCCTTGTGACATTCACCACAAAGTGTTGGAATGGCCGATCGGAATACGGGAGAGGTTTCGTCTTCTTTTGTTTTTACCAGGTGAGAGCCATGACAATCAGTACAGTAGGGAGCATTTTCCTGCTTGGCAAAATAGGCAGTTCCGTGTCCGCTTGAGAAATAAATATCTGCTTCTTCCGCATGACAATTGGAGCAGTCCACCTTATTTGCCGTTTCACAGGGGCGTGCTAAATTGGCCGTAACATCCGAATGGCATTTTACACAGGTTATATTCTTGTGTGCCGAAACAGCCAGGTCGTTTACCTCCACTTTTAACGAAATTTGCTCCCCGTCAACAAGCATGTGGATATCATTCTGTTCATGGCAGATCAGGCATGTTTTATCCGAAATATTTTCAACAATATTCTGCATTTCCACTTTGTGAGGCGGGTGACAATCGGTACATGCCGGTATTGCTCCGGGCTTTTTTTCCCACAACTCTTTATTAATAACTTTTACATGCACATCTTCAATTCGTGCATGGCATTTCATACAGGTTGATGCTATGTTTTTCTGTGAAATGCTCGAATTCATATTTGTGTGTGGCAAAACCAGATGGTTGCCGTGGCAATCGTTGCAGGTGGCAGTCACAATCAGTCCAGCATTAAACAGGCCGCGGCCATGAATACCCTGGCTGTAGTTTTCGATGATGTTGTGCTCGGTTATATTATACGACCGTGCCACCGGAGCTCCTTCGCGGTGGCATTGTCCGCAAAGAACCGGGATGTTCATTTTATAGGTTCGTGAGTTTGGATCGGAAGAACTTATAATTTCATGTGTCCCGTGGCATTCGGAGCAGTTTGGTGCATTTTTATCATTCCTTGCAAAGGCCATCCCATGAACGCCACCCATAAAATTTTCCATGGCAACATCATGGCACATTCCGCAATCAACCGGTTGTAATGTGTCAGGGTGAGGAAATTCTTCAACCTCTGCGTCGGCATGGCATGAAATACATTCAAGATAACTATGAACCGAATGTTCCAGAATATTGGCAGGAATATACCTCGAAACTTCGCGGCCGTTTCGGAGGGTTGTTAAACCGGGATCGTCGTGGCACATGGCACAGTCTTCGTTTGATTGCGCTGTGGCAGACATTATTCCAACAAACAGCAATCCGGAAAGAATTATTAAATTCAGGAAAACCGCCCTGTTTGAAAAATTACTCTTCAATAACGTGTTTCTTTTTTTTCCTTGCTCCACCATCTTCCTCTGTTTAGATTAAAAATCCCGTTCAAACCTGCCCCTGTTTCATTTTATCTTTCTTTTTTCTGTATATGTTTCTGAATAGTTTAATCAGCCTGTTTATTTTCAGACATGGTGCCAGCCGTTCACAATACTTTTGAAGTTTTCCAGTGGCGATTTCCCAATGGATGCCACATATAAATGAATGATCAGAAATATGGAAATAAAGAATCCCATGGCAGAATGAGTAACGGCAGTAATAAGTACACCACTCACATTGTATATTTTGTCAAAAATCAACTCCGGAAACATTAACCCTATTCCACTGAAAATAACCAGCGGAACGGCAATGTACATCACTATCAAATAAAAGTATTTTTGAAGAGGATTGAATTTTCTTTTTTCTGAAAGAGGGTAGGGAGGTTTCATTCCGTGAAACATACCCCAGGCGTAATAGTATGCCTGTTTCAAAGGTCTTTTTATAAAATTCCGGGGTTTTACAATATAAAATTTGCTGTTTTCGGTAAAAAGGTTTCCTAACAGAAAAATTAAATAGTTGAATGATACAATTGCCCCGGCAAAATTGTGAATTTTTATATTGAGATTAAAACTTATAAAACCGGATTCACCACCTGATTGTAACGAAATTCCTGTGATGATGAGAATGATAATTCCCAGGGCATTTATTCCGTGCCAGATACGGAGCCAAACCGGATAAAAATAGATTTTATTATTTGAATTCATTTGTATTACTTTTTGATAAACCTGAAAAATGCGTGGATGAAAATTCCTCCAAGAGTTGCAAAGAATATTATTAAGCTAATTCGCTTTAAAACCGGAATCTGATGTGAACCGATAACATAGTTTTCACTCGATAAAACCCCCAGTACACTTCCGTCTTCGGCTCGTTCCTGTAAATTCTGATATTTATAAAGCGATGCCTTGAGACGTGAGTTGGCTGAATGGCATTCAACACAATTTTTCACAGCCTGGTCTTTTCCAACAATATTGTGCGAAACCATTAACCCGTCCACCACTTCCGTGTGGCACTCAATACATCTTACATGCTGAAAATGAAGCTCCTGGTTGGGCAGCCAATCGTGTATGTCAACAATTTCGGGGTTTTCGCGCCCCGACATTAATAAATATCTTTTCATATCGTTATGACACGATAAACACATTTTGTTACTGTAATCAACAATTTCCAGAACGCTGTTGCTTGAGCGTGCTGTGGTTGTGTAGGTATGCTGACTGTGACATTTGGCGCAGGTAAAATTGTCGCCGTAAACACGGTAGTGAACACTTTTTTGAAATTCCTCCTGGATCACCTCAAACTGATAGGTGGCAAACGCGTCATCTCCACCATGACAATCAAGACAGGTTGCCAGTGGCTCAAGCTTCAGGTTTGAAGCATGCGGGTAGGTAGTGTATTCGTATGAATGACAGTCGGTACAGTCGAATACACTGTGAACACCCGATTTTAACGCAACAGTGTCTAAAATGTAATACGGGTTCATTAACCGTTTTTCATCAGTGTCCATCAAATCATTATGAAAACCATACGTTTGGGTAGAATGACATTTTAAACACTGATGATTTTCAGGGTCATCGTAATATTGTGCTTTTAACGAAAATGAGGCGCAATACAAAATAAGAAATATAAAAAGACGATTATTCATCGGTATATATTTAAGTGGATTGATTTTTTTCTTGATTTGGTCTAAATTCAACTGTTTTTGTTTTATGACTTTAATGGTTATGTACTGAATATTTTAATGTTTTGCATTTTGTGCTTTTTAAAAAATGGTAATATCCTCAGTACCGAGATATTACCATTTTTTGAAAGATATTTTTTTCAAAATATTAAAACATCCAAAGACGGGTAATGGTAAATCCGATAGCCAGTCCTTTGTCTTTCCAGTCTTTTTGGTTATACATCATTATATCCTGAGGAATGATTCCATCGGCTGTTCCAACATACATCTGGAAAGCATGGGTAAACGTGAAAATTTCGATACCCACTGCCAGGTTGGGTTTTGGATGTGTATCCCATGTCCATTGTTCTGAAATGTCTTTTATTTTTAACGGATGATCATACGTAAATATCAAAGAAGACTGCGGAGAAAATTTAATTCTTCCGTTTACATGAGCACCAACAATGTCGTGGTTATAGTCCCAACCAGCCATGTTGTAATGGGTAAAACTTGCCCCCGCCTGAATCGATAACCAATCAGTAAATTTCCGGCCAACAATTAGCTGTGAGTAATAGGCAATTCGGTCGTCAAATTTAATGGACTTTGGTAACGTTTGTCCTTTGGTATCCACCACTTTTCCGGTTTCAAGAGTGGTAACATCTCTGCCGTCGATGGCTACCGAACCAAAAAGAGCTACCGAAACGGGCATTGTATTTCGTTCGGTCTGCTGAAAAATGGTCCATTTGGCATTCAGGTCGGTATACATGTTTTTCTTGGTCTGACCAATCCCAATCTGGAAATTTTTTACAGGAACATAATTTAATGCCAGCCTTACATTTGCCCCCGGAGCGTAAATTCCCCACAAATCGGAAGTTCCGTTATCCATACTTCCGAATTTATGCTGAATGATAAATTCAAGAGTTCTGGCATCGGGAATAACCGTGGTTTGTGCATCGATTAAAATTCCGCTTTCAAACGGACTACTTACGGGCTGGTCTTTTTCTTCCTGTGCAAACGAATTGCTAATAACAATTCCTAAAATAAAGAGAAGCAATATATGTTTTTTCATAATTCTTGTTCTAAAGTTTATTAGTTATTCTTTGCCCCCTGCTGAATCCAGCCCAAAACCAGCACTGCCTCTGTTGCAGAATATTTTGGATGCGAATCGGTATTATCCGGATGTGGGCGGGTATAGATTAAACTTTCTTCGGCTGTTGAAGAAATATACCTTGTACTGTTTACCGAAGAAAAAGCATTTGCCGCGGATAAATCAGGAAGTTGTTTCCCTGTGGTATGGCATGCAACACACTTGCTTTCAAAAATTGGTACAATTGCCGATGAAAATGAAATTTGTTCTGCATTCGGATCTTCCGGGTCAATTATCGGAACTTCTTCAGGAAGAATAAAATCATATTTACATCCGGCAAGGAGTAACGCAATTAAAGCAATTGTGAATAAATATTTTAATGATTTCATTTTTTCTAATTTTAAAAAAAAGACTTCTTTTTTTTCAGAAGTCTTTTTTTGAATTCAATTCTCGTATATTATTCGTGCGATGCTTCTTTAAGAGCTTCGATAGTATTTATTAAGAGAGCTTTAACATATTCAGGATTGTGTACTCCCAAACTGCGGTCTTCTTCCAGTCCAATCCAGTTGAAGTAAGCCTGAGCGTAAAGAATCGGGTAGGTAACTTTATCGTGAACATGATATCCGTTTACATCGTCGCCAGCCATTACATGAAGTTCAACGAGCAAATCTCTTAATTCAATTAGTTTTTCTTCAACAATGGTTTGCGTGGCTTTGTAGTCGAAAGAACCATCCAGGTCTGCGCCATTGTGGCAATCGTTACAAGCTGTGGTACTTGGAATAAAAGAGTGGCCTCCCTGTTTTTC
>JAFGDX010000125.1 GCA_016931875.1 Prolixibacteraceae bacterium | reverse complement strand
GCCGACCTTTTGGTGGCGGCTGACTGCGCGGGATTTGCCTACGGAAATTTTCACAATGATTTTATCAAAGGGAAAAAAGTGGTGATTGCCTGCCCCAAACTCGACCAGGGGAAAGAGGTGTACATTCAGAAACTCACCCATTTGATAGACACAGCGCGGGTAAATACAATTACCGCTGTCATTATGGAAGTTCCCTGTTGCGGAGGTTTGTCACAAATGATTCAGATAGCTGCACATAACGCCTCGCGGAAAGTGCCCATCAAGGAAGTGGTTATCAGCATCCGCGGCGAAGTGCTTTCGGAAGAGTGGGTGTAGAAGAAAATTTCTGATATTGAAGTTGTTATCATTGTTTTGCAGGAAATGATTGCAGCCGGCGAATCCGATCGGTTGTCATATAGTTAAATAATCATAGTTAAATATAATAAAATGAGTATGTTTTGTTTCCAATGCCAGGAAGCCGCAAAAGGTACTGGCTGCACAATTAAAGGAGTTTGTGGTAAACCGGGCGATGTGGCCAATTTACAGGATACATTGTTGTTCGTGCTGAAAGGAATCAGCTGGTACAACGAAAAACTGCGGGCGCAACAGCTGAACCCGGCAAAAGTTGATAAGTTTGTTTTCGACGGGCTTTTCAGTACCATTACCAACGCCAATTTCGACAAGGAAAGTTTCAGCAAACGAATTATAAAAGCATTACAACTTCGAAGCGAATTGCATGCACGCTGTCTGGCTGCCAATATTGCATTGCCAAAAAATCTGCCCGATTTTGCAGTCTGGACGGCCAAAACCGTGGAAGAATTTGAATCGAAAGCTGCTCTGGTGGGTGTTTTAAACACCAAAAATGAAGACATCCGTTCGCTGCGCGAGCTGATTATTTACGGGGTGAAAGGGATGGCTGCCTATGCTGAACACGCCTGGAACCTTGGGAAAACCAACAGCGAAGTTTTCGCATTTATGCAGCACGCGCTGGTAGCTACCACCGAAGATTTAAGTGTTGATGAACTGGTGGCACTTACGCTTGAAACCGGAAAATACGGTGTAGATGTGATGGCCCTGCTTGATGCCGCCAATACTACGGCTTACGGAAACCCTGAAGTTACCAAAGTAAACATTGGCGTGCGCCGCAATCCGGCAATTTTAATTTCGGGCCACGACCTGAAAGACATGGAAGACCTCCTGAAACAAACTGAAGGAACCGGTGTGGATGTGTATACGCACAGCGAAATGTTGCCGGCGCATTATTATCCTGTTTTCAAAAAATACAAACACCTGGCAGGCAACTACGGAAATGCCTGGTGGAAACAAACCGAAGAATTTGAAAGTTTTAACGGCCCTGTTTTGTTTACTACCAATTGTATTGTTCCACCTAAAAGCAATGCAACATATGCTGACCGGATTTATACCACCGGCGCATCGGGCTTGGGCGGTGCCTTGCATATTCCCGAACGCAAAGACGGCCAAATGAAAGATTTCAGTGCAATTATTGAACACGCCAAACGCTGCGCACCGCCCAAACAAATTGAAACCGGCGAAATTACAGGCGGCTTTGCGCATGCCCAGGTTTTTGAACTGGCTGATAAAATTGTGGAGGCCGTAAAAACCGGAGCTATCAAAAAATTCTTTGTTATGGCCGGGTGCGACGGGCGTATGAAAAGCCGCGATTATTACACACAGTTTGCCGAACTATTGCCCCCCGACACGGTGATTCTTACTGCCGGCTGTGCCAAATACCGCTACAACAAGCTGCCGCTTGGTGATATTGGCGGAATCCCCCGCGTTATCGATGCCGGACAGTGCAACGATTCGTATTCGCTTGCCGTTATTGCCCTTAAACTTAAGGAAATTTTTGAACTCAACGATATCAACGAATTGCCGATAGCCTACAACATTGCCTGGTACGAGCAAAAGGCGGTGATTGTTTTGCTGGCCCTGCTTTCTCTGGGGGTGAAAAACATTCACCTCGGGCCAACTTTGCCGGCCTTCCTTTCGCCAAATGTTGCCAGGGTACTGGTCGAAAATTTTGGAATTAGCGGTATTACCGAAGTGGAAGCCGACTTGGAAATGTTTCTGGAAACCAACCTTTCATAATGGAAACCAAAGATTATTGTTTGTATATAAAAAAGGGTCAAAACAATGATTTAAGGTTATAAATATTTGACAGGAGAATATTGTACATCGGGTATTCAGAAAATTATTTTTTAGAATCCTCAGGGAGCATCTGTTTATTTAAACAGGTGCTTTTTTGGTTGGTTTTGAGTGGCTTACCTTTCTCTGAAAAATTCAGGGATTCCAGAGATAATTTGCAGACAGGGTTGAAAATGGATGCAGGAGGTTTAGCAGATTTTAGCAAATCCTGCCTGTCCCAAATTTAGAAGATAGTGTCCGAATCAGAGAGTAATTAGAGTATTTTTATTTATTCTAAATAAGGAAAAAGATTTTTTTAACTTGTTGGGAATAAATACTTAAAGGTATTTTTTATAGAATAAATACTTATAAATTAGAAAATTATGGTTAAGTAGAGTGATATTTATTTTTGTGTGGTATATATTTTATTCGTAACTTTTTTTCGTGAATTGGAAATTTTATGGGTCGAATAGTTAAGAGTGTCACAAAAATGGGGGTGACAGTAGGGATACCTCTATTCGAAGCTGAAAAAATGATATGAAAATAATACACATAGAGTAAAAGCCAGAAAATTAAAATTGATTAGAAATTTTTTAAGAATTATTATAAAATTCTATGTTTAAGGGAATTGTATTAAGATAAGATAAAAAGAGCCACCTGATAAAACCATACCTGGCCCTCCAGAGAAATCCCAATTAATTTACTAAAACTTGGATGTTCCCTCATTTATGTAATTATTAAGTTGAATAGTTATATATGACAGTGTTTTGCGGTTTAAAATAAACAAATGTTAATATAAGTAATATAATAATGATGGATATTATTCTCCCTAGGCTTATAAAAGTCATTCTGTGCTGAACTGAAAGATTAGTTCGCGGTTATCTATTTTACGGTGTTGTAAGTATAAAAAATTTAAAAAAATGATTAGACGTAGATTCTCTGAATTTGAAATCCACAAAATTCTTCAGCAATATGAAGAAGGTGCCTCTGTTCAAAGCCTTATCGAAGAACACGGGATAAGCCAGGCCACTTTTTACAACTGGCGGGCAAAGTATGGTCGTATTTCATCCAACGACATTTTAAAGCTTAACAAGTTAAAGGAAGACAATGAGCGCTTAAAGCGAATGTTTGCAGAAATCAGCCTTGAAAACGAATCGTTGAAAGCACAGTTAAAAAAGAGAGACTGATTCGTGTTTAAGGGGTATTAAGAAAGAAGTGTTGCAGAAAAACGAAATAAAAATAAGGGAAGTATGAATCAGAAGAAACCGGAATATGCCTGGTATGCGTTATACACGAAAGTAAATAACGAAAAGAAAATTTTCAAAAATTTACAGGAAGAGAATATTGAGAGTTATCTTCCGATACGTAAATCATTACGACAGTGGAGTGACAGAAAAAAGTGGATTGAAGAACCCCTGTTTCGGTGTTATTTATTTGTTAGGGTAAGTTACAAAGAGTTCTTTAATGTGCTTTCCATTCCCGGAGTAGTATGTTACGTTAGCTTTGGTGGCAGGCCGCAATCTATTCCCGACGACCAGATAATGAATATTAAAACTTTAGTGAAACAGGAAGAAATTGATCTTACCGTTTCGAAGGAAAGACTTAAAAAAGGAAATAAAGCTGAAGTTTTGGTAGGACCATTAAAAGGATTAAAAGGGGAGATTGTGGAGATTTCCGGACAATACAGAATTTTGATTCGAATTGAAACCATGGGATTTTGTTTACATGCAAATATTTCAAAGGAGGAAGTAAAAATTATCGAGTCAGAAAGTGATACTGATGAAGAAAATTCAGGATACAAACACCAAAACAGTTTTCTTCAGAAAAGAAAATCAAATCACATCCCAATTCCTGCCGATAACTGATTGGGTTCCTGTAATTCTCAAAGTAAAAGATATTTTGCTGGGTACAGGTAAATTTTCAGGTTTATATTTATCTGATTTTCCTCAAACAATAAGAATTCCGACAATTTTTCAAATTTAAATTTTTTTTGATATGAAGGCAGTTATACTGGCCGGTGGTTTTGGAACACGCATCAGCGAAGAAACAGGTGTTCGGCCAAAACCTATGGTAGAAATTGGTGACAGGCCAATATTATGGCACATTATGAAAATTTATTCTTATTACGGAATCAACGATTTTATCATTTGTTGCGGCTATAAGGGATACATGATTAAGGAATACTTTTCAAATTATTTTCTGTATAGCTCGGATGTAACTTTCGATATGAAGAACAATAATATGAAGGTACATAATATGCATTCAGAGCCATGGAACGTAACCCTTGTTGACACTGGTGAAAATACAATGACCGGTGGACGTTTAAAAAGAGTAAAGGACTATATTGGCAACGAAACATTTTGCCTGACATATGGTGACGGTGTGAGCGATGTGAACATCGATGAATTACTAATGTTCCATAAAAATCACGGAGAACTTGCCACCCTTACCTCTGTGAGACAACACGGGCGTTTTGGTGTGTTTACCCTCCACGGCGGAGAAACTCAGATTACCTATTTTAAAGAAAAACCCAAAGGCAACAGCGATGGCACCGCCTGGATAAACGGTGGATTTTTTGTTCTTGAACCGGGTGTTTTGGATTTTATCGAAGGGGATTCGACTGTATTTGAAAAAGGCCCCCTGGAAAAGCTTGCAGAGGGAGGAAATCTGTTTGCTTATAAACATGAAAGTTTTTGGCAACCCATGGATACCCTGAGAGATAAAAATCTTTTGGAAGATTTATGGAACTCAGGAAAAGCCCCATGGAAAGTTTGGTAGTTTTAATTCAACCCAAACATGCTAAAAGGGTATAATAGATATTTCAATACCTCTTTTCCTTTATAAATAAGCACAAATGTGCACATAAAAAATTACCATTTAAATT
The DNA here is from genome assembly GCA_016931875.1 of Prolixibacteraceae bacterium. Lineage (GTDB taxonomy): Bacteria > Bacteroidota > Bacteroidia > Bacteroidales > Prolixibacteraceae > Draconibacterium. The sequence goes on along the minus strand of JAFGDX010000125.1, from coordinate 5,331 downwards.
TATATTAATCATGAAAATTTTAATTACCGGCAATATGGGGTATGTAGGCCCAGGAGTGGTAAGCCAGTTAAGGGAAACATATCCGGATGCAGAACTGATTGGATTTGACACGGGCTTTTTTGCTCATTGTTTAACAAAACCTTCTTTCCTTCCCGAAGGAAAACTAAACAGGCAAATTTTTGGCGATGTCCGGAATTTTGATCCTGAAATGCTGAACAACGTTGATGCTATTGTTTATTTGGCGGCAATTTCAAACGACCCAATGGGAAATAAATTTGAAGATATTACCATGGATGTCAATTACCGCTCGGCAATTCAAATGGCAAAAGCTGGAAAAGAGAGGGGAGTTAAATCTTTTGTATATGCGTCGAGTTGCAGTATGTACGGTACGGCAGATGAGCATGCTAAAGTTGAAACCGACAAACTAAACCCTTTGACTGCTTATGCCCGCTCAAAAGTGGCAACCGAAGAAGAACTTTTTACCATTGCCGGGACTGGTTTAACCGTAACCTGTTTACGTTTTGCCACAGCCTGTGGGTTTAGCAACCGGTTACGGCTTGATCTGGTGCTAAATGATTTTGTAGCCGGTGCAGTGGCTTCCAAACGTATCGATATCCTTAGCGACGGAACACCCTGGCGACCACTGATAAATGTACTGGATATGGCAAGGGCAATCGATTGGGCTGTGGCTCGCCCGGCAGAAAACGGAGGCGAATTTTTGGCCGTAAATACCGGTAGCAATGCATGGAATTATCAGGTAAAAGAGCTTGCTGAAGCTGTTGCCGAAGTGGTTGAAGGTTGCAAAGTAACAGTTAACCCTGATGCACCGCCAGACAAACGTTCGTATAAAGTAAATTTTGATTTGTTTCAAAAACTGGCACCCAACCACCAACCTATTTTCGATCTGAAAACCAGCATCAGCAGTCTGTATGAAAATTTAACACTCATGGGATTTAATGATCCTGATTTCAGGGAATCGACGCTTATCCGGCTAAAAGTGCTGAATAAACTGCAAAATGAAAACTGGCTTGACAACAATTTGCGCTGGAAATGGCAAAAAGCGCCTGTTTATTCTGAAGTCTGACTGGAATAATACTTTTCAAAACAGATTCAAATACACATTGAGATTCTATCTAAATATTATTTTCTTTTATGAAATACGACATAGTAATTATTGGAGGAGGAATTGTTGGCTTGGCCACCGGCCTTAAACTGAAAGAATTACAACCTGACCTTAAAATTGCAATACTGGAAAAAGAAGACAAAATTGCCCGGCATCAAACCGGGAATAACAGTGGTGTGATTCATGCCGGAGTATATTACAAGCCCGGTAGTTTAAAGGCGGTGAACTGCCGCAAAGGTTATCAGCAGCTTATTGATTTTTGCGACAGGGAAGGGGTTAAGTACGACCTTTGCGGAAAATTAATTGTTGCTACGGGCAAGGAAGAATTACTTCGTCTTGAAAATCTTTACGAAAGAGGCAAACAAAACGGTTTGAACAAGATTAAAAAGATTGCCGGATCACAAATTAAAGAATATGAACCTCATGCAAACGGCATTGCTGCCATTCATGTTCCTTATACAGGAATTATTGATTACAAGGAGGTTAGTGAAAAATACGCGGAGATTTTTACCCGGCGTTATCATGGCGAAATAATCCCTGACAGCAAGGTTGTTGATATAAAAATCGGGAACAACGAGGCAGTGGTTCTGACTCAGGACAATTACTACACATCGAAATTTGTAATAAACACTGCCGGGTTGTATAGTGATAAAATTGCCGCATTAACACAAAAATCACTCGATGTCAGGATTATCCCGTTTCGGGGCGAATATTCTGAATTGACTTCTGAAAAAAGTTATTTGGTTAAAAATCTTATCTATCCTGTGCCCGACCCAAAATTTCCATTTCTCGGAGTGCATTTTACAAGAATGATTCACGGAGGTGTGGAAGCCGGGCCAAATGCCGTTTGGGCTTTCAAGCGGGAAGGGTACCATAAAAATTCGTTTAATTATACTGAATTTTGGGAATCGCTTGCCTGGCCGGGTTTTAGAAAAGTGATGAGGCAACATTGGAAAATGGGTTTTGGCGAATATTACCGCTCGTACCGAAAAACCGCTCTGGTGAAGGCGTTACAACGTCTGGTTCCCGAAGTTCAGGAAGATGATTTAAAAACAGGTGGAGCCGGTGTAAGGGCGCAGGCCTGTAACCGCAACGGAGGATTGGTTGACGATTTTTTGATTTTGGAAGGCCGGTATGTTCTGAACGTTTTAAATGCCCCATCTCCGGCAGCAACAGCTTCGCTGGCAATTGGTGAAACCATAGCCCGTAAAACAATAGCAAAATTAATTCCTGCAAAAGGTGCAAAACGAAAGGTTTTAACCAGGAGTGCGTAACTTTCCGGAAACCTCATACATATTTTAAAAAAGTAAAAAAAAAGTAAAATGAAATGCCGTCATTGTAATACGGGGTTAAAACATGTATTCCTCGATTTGGGAATTGCCCCGCCATCAAACGCTTATTTAAGTGCAGAAGAGTTGGAACAGCCTGAAAAGGTATTTCCGCTGAAATTGTTTGTGTGCCATAATTGCTGGCTTGTTCAAACAGAAGACTATTCACAGAGACATGAACTTTTCACAAAAGAGTATGCCTATTTTTCTTCAGTATCGTCCAGTTGGTTGGACCATGCTTTCCGGTATACTCAAATGATAACCGACAGATTGAATCTGACGAAGGAAAGCTTTGTTATTGAAGTGGCCTCAAACGATGGCTACCTTTTAAAGAATTTTGTTCAAGCCGGTATTCCCTGTTTGGGTATTGAACCCACCGACAGCACGGCAGAAGCAGCGGAAAAAATTGGCATTCCGGTTATCAGGGAGTTTTTTGGCGAAGACCTGGCAAAACAACTGGTAAACAACGGTAAAAAGGCCGACCTGATTATCGGGAATAATGTTTATGCCCATGTGCCTGATATTAACGATTTTACAAAAGGATTGAAAGCTGTTCTTAAACCTGGAGGAACCATAACTTTGGAATTTCCGCATTTAATGAATTTGATTCAATACAAACAGTTTGATACCGTTTATCACGAACACTATTCTTATTTGTCAATTTATACGGTTGATAAAATTTTCAGGGCCGCAGGATTAAAAGTATATGATGTTGAAGAGTTGCCAACCCACGGGGGAAGTTTGAGAGTGTTTGGATGCCACCTGGATGATGCAAAAGAAATTTCTGAAAATGTTACCGGTCTGAAACAAAGAGAAAAAGAATTTGGTTTGCAGGATTTACCCGTTTACCTGAATTTTCAAAAAGAGGCTGACCAGGTTACCGAAAACCTTTTGCAGTTTTTGAAGGAACAAAAGCAACAAGGGAAAAAAGTGGGCGCCTACGGAGCGGCTGCAAAAGGAAATACCTTGCTTAATTATGGTAAAATAAATTCCGATTTGGTTTCGTTTGTGTGCGATGCCGCACCATCAAAACAAGGCAAATACATGCCCGGAAGCCACATTCCTATTTTGCATCCCTCGGCATTAAGCGAACAAAAACCCGACTGGGTGCTCATTTTGCCCTGGAATCTGGAAAAGGAAATTGTAAAACAACAATCTCAGGTAAAAGAATGGGACGGGAAATTTCTGGTTTCGCTGCCTGAATTAAAGGTGATTTGAGTTTGCGGATTCCGCGGTAAGTTTAAAAATTTTGAAACAAAAAAGTACACATTTTAAAGCAAAGAATAACAATTTACAATGGCTTTTGCCGGGTAAATGTAAACTATTCGCAAAGAAATATGATAAAACAAACCCATTGTCCGGGATGTAACAGTGCAGATGTAAAAGAGTTTTTTGAGGCGCAAAATGTACCCGTACAAAGTGTAGTTACCATTAAAACATTTGAAGAAGCGGTTGCCGTACCTAAAAAGGATTTTACACTTGCATTTTGTAAAAACTGCGGGTTTATTTATAACAGTTCCTTCGATACCACCATCGATCATTATACCAAAGGGTACGAAGATCAGCAGGGATTTTCAGCAATATTTACCAATTTTATTACCAGAATTACGCAACGATTTATTGATAAATATGATATAAATAATAAAGACATTCTGGAAATAGGTTGCGGGAAAGGAGATTTTTTACAACTGATTTGTGAACTTGGAAATAACCGCGGAATCGGGGTTGACCCTGCCTATGTGCCAAGCCGGTTGAAGCCCAATCAGAATGTTCGGTTCATCAAGGAATTCTATTCTGAAAAACACGGTGAACTGCCGGCCGATGTGATTGTTTGCCGGCATACCCTTGAGCATATTAATGACACTGGCAACTTTGTAAAAACCATACGAAAATCAATCAAAAACAACAAAGAAGTTCTTCTGCTTTTCGAAGTGCCAAGTGTTGTGAGGATTTTGAAAATCAATGCTTTCTGGGATTTGTACTATGAACATTGTTCCTATTTCAGCAACCGATCACTGGCTCAGCTTTTTGAAATGAATGGGTTTGAAGTTTTGGATACCTACACTGAATATGACGATCAATATCTTTTTCTGGAAGCAAAAACGGGCGGAAACATCCGGTCCAAAACAAGGGTGAAAAAAGAAACCATTGAGCAACTTTCAGAATATATCGATGATTTTGTAAAAAATATCAACCAACAATTAGGGCAATGGCACGATACGCTTTTACAAATGAAAAAACAAAACAAAAAAGTGGTGATTTGGGGCGGAGGTTCAAAAGCTGTTGGGTTTTTAACGCATTTCAACCATTTAGAGGTGATTGGGCATGTTGTTGATATTAATCCGCATATCCAGGGAAATTATATTCCCGGAATCGGAATTCAATATGTGAACCCGGCATTTCTCAGGGAATATAAGCCGGATACCATAATTGTAATGAATGGAATTTACAAAAACGAAATTTCAAAAGAACTTCATGAAATGAATCTGTCTCCGGAGTTGATTTGTCTTTAAAACGAGACTCGGTCAGCCGATTATAAATTTTTGTAAAATGATTTTTGTAATTCCGGAAGAATTCTAATTTGCTTCACTTTTTTATGAATTATTTTGTTGAAACAGTGAATGTTAACAAGAAAAAACTTATTGTAAAATTTTTAGAAAACGCGCATTGATTCTATAAAGCGATTGAAGTCTTTCAGGATTTCAATAAAGGAAATTCAAGGTAAAAAGCAAGTGTTGACAGCTTGGCTTAAAGCTCTCCGTTTGGAGATGTTGTTTCAACCATTTCCAAATAAGTATTACGTAAAAACAAATTTGAGTTTAATTTAAAACTACCAAAATGAAAAAATTTTTATTTCTTTTTTTTCTGAGTTTCGGTTTG
>JAFGDX010000124.1 GCA_016931875.1 Prolixibacteraceae bacterium | reverse complement strand
GCAGAAGGTGAAACCGAGCAGCGGCTCTATGTTTTGGATGCGTGGCAGGAAGCTCCTTTTTATTCTGATCGTGAACGTGCCGCACTTTTGTGGGCCGAAGCTGTTACAAAATGTACGGTGACGGATGAAATTTACAAAGGTGCCAGGAAGGAGTTTTCGGAGGATGAACTGCTCGATTTGACCATGCTGGTGGTTGCAACCAACAGTTACAACCGGCTGAATATTGCCTTTCGCACCCCGGCCGGAACCTACAAGGTGGGGCAACACGCCGTGCAAACAAATTAGCGCTTTAATTGTAATAAAAGTTTGGAAACAACCCGTTTAAACAAGAATGTGATGAAAGAATTTATGTTTATTTTCAGGCAGCATGATTTTGATACCCGCTCCATTTCTCCCGATGAATTTCAGAAACTGGCGCAAAAGTGGCAGAAATGGAAGAAAAACATCGAGCAGCAGGGGAAGCTGGGAAGCAATGGCAACCGGCTTTCTTCGGAAGGGAAGGTACTTAAACCGGGAGGCATTATCACCGATGGCCCTTTTGTTGAAATCAGGGAAATACTGGGAGGTTTTATGATGGTGAAAGCTGAAGATTTGGATGAAGCTGCCACGCTGGCACATGGTTGTCCTGTGCTGGATATAAACGGCAGTGTGGAAATCAGGCCCTTGCACACATAAATCAAGTGATAGAAGGCAGCGGCGCCGGAACCCGGGCATGAGGGGTTTTTCCGGTGCCGGTTGCACAGAAACCGGTTTTTTATGAGCACGGAATACGAATCGCTAAAACAGCTTTTTCAACAGGAATTTTCGAAAATGGTGGCTGTTATCAGCAAACAATTTGGGTTGCAACACATGGAAACAGCGGAAGACATTGTGAGTGATACTTTTTTGCAGGCCGCTGAAACATGGGGTGTAAAAGGGATTCCCGAAAATCCGGCTGCCTGGCTTTATGCAGTGGCCAAACAAAAAACTCTGTATCAGTTCCGCAGAAACAAAACTTTTGAAGAGAAGGTAGTTCCTCAAATCGGGGCGAATGCCAATACAACCGGAGAATTAAATTTTTCAGAACAAAGCATCAAAGACAGCCAGTTGCAAATGCTTTTTGCAGTTTGTAATCCGGCCATTGCGGGCGAAGCGCAAATAGGACTGGCGCTGCGTATTCTCTGTGGGTTTGGTATCGACGAAATTGCCGAAGCATTTTTTTCCAACAAAGAAACCATCAATAAACGCCTTTCCAGGGCAAAGGAAAAGTTGAGGGCCGAAAAAGTTAACATGGAACTGCCCCCGGAGAATACACTGGCGGGCCGCCTCGACAATGTTCTGCACATTATCTATCTGCTTTTTAGCGAAGGTTATTTTTCAAAAACACAAAATCAGGTTTTGCGAAAAGAGTTGTGTGCTGAAGCCATTCGGCTGGCCATTTTACTCACAGAATACAACCGTACCAATCTTCCAAAAACCAATGCATTGCTGGCTTTAATGTGTTTTCATGCCTCGCGGTTTGATGCCCGGCAGGCCTGTTCTCCCGAAGAGGGATTTATTTTGTATGATAATCAGGATGAAGCGCTTTGGGACACTGAACTAATTCGCCGGGGCATTCGTTTTTTGAGCCGTGCAACACAAGGCAGCGAAATCAGTTCCTATCATCTGGAAGCGCGTATTGCCTCGCTGCATTGCCGGAAAGAAGATACCCCGGAAAAATGGGAGGAAATTCTGGATTTGTATGACCAGTTGCTGCTGATGAAGTATTCGCCGGCGGTGGTTCTTAACCGCATTTATGCACTTTACCGGGTAAATGGAATCAGCGAAGCACTGGCCGAAGCTGAAAAACTTAAATGGGACAACAACCATTTTTATTTTCTGTTGCTGGGCGAATTGGTTAAAAACGATGATAAAAAAAGAGCGGTTTTTTATTTTCAAAAAGCCATGAATTTGTCAAAAACCCAAACCGAAAAAAATGCCATTAAACAAAAACTTAAGGAAATTCAATCACCTTCACTTTGAAAAGAGTTGGCAAGAAATCCGTTTTTTGTTTAATCAACAGTGGGAAGCCGGCCAGTTCTGACAAACAAACAAGTCGGATGGATTTCTATTTTTTGATCCTGTTTTGTGTTTCCTGTAACAAGCGTGCCTGCAATCTCGATTTGTCACCCAAATATCCACCGTGATGGCGTTTTGCGTACTCTTCGCTGGTAAACCCGATTTTGTTCATCAGCGAAACCACCAGCGCATCGCCAATAACCGTCATAACTGTTGTTGATGTGGTTGGCGAAAGCCCCAACGGACAAACTTCCGGAGGATTGCCTGTAGATATAAAAGCATTGGCATTTTTTGCCAGAATACTTTCCGGGTTTCCCGAGATAACAATCAGCGGCAACCCGGGATGAAGCATATCTGCCAGTTCAACCAGTTCAAGAATTTCACGGGTTTTCCCCGAGTTGGAAATCAGCAGTAAAATATCGTTCTCCTGAATCACGCCCAAATCGCCATGTTGCGAATCGCTCGGGTGTAAAAAAACCGAGGGAGTTCCTGTGGAACTAAAGGTTGTGGCAATGTTCAGGGCAATTTGCCCGGCTTTCCCCATGCCACTGGCAACCAGTTTCCCCTTTTTTTGGTGAACCCGTTCATAAATCAAATCAACGGCTTTTACAAATTCATCGGTTACCGGAATATTTTGAATGGCTTCCGCTTCCTGCTGTATTACTTTCTCGATGGCTTCTTTCATGTTGAAAAAAATTTGGCACAAATCTAATGGAAAAAAACGAGCCGGCGGCATTTATATTTTACTCAAACAACACGATTTTATGTTCGTAAAAAATTTGGGTAAGTCCATGTTTTGTTGTGCACACATGTTAAATGTCATAAAAAAAATGTACATATTCATAGGTATGAATATATTAATATTTGGTACTTTTGCGCATATTTTTTACTTCTATATTCTAATAAATAAAGATGAAAATTCACGAATATCAAGCCCGAAATTTATTCAGGAAGTACGGGATTCCTGTCCCGGATGGTGTTGTTTGCCATTCGGTAGAAGAAGTGTATGAGAAAGTACCTAACAACGACAAGCTGCGTGTGGTAAAGGCACAGGTACATGTTGGCGGCCGCGGAAAAGCCGGAGGGGTAAAACTGGCGAAAACCCGAGACGAAGCAGTTGAAAAAGCAAAACAAATCCTCGGAATGGACATCAAAGGTCTGACCGTGGAGAAAGTGCTGATTGCGGATGCCGTTGACATTGAAAAGGAGTTTTATGTTGGTTTGATTAACGACCGCAATGCAAAAGCAGTTACTTTAATGGCCAGTGCTGAAGGGGGCGTTGAAATTGAAGAAGTTGCGCGCGTTTCGCCCGAGAAAATCATTAAAATGGCCATCGACCCAACCATGGGGCTGATGGACTGGCAGGCACGTAAAATTGCCCTGAACCTGTTCAGCGACCCGAAGGAAGTGCGGCAGGCAGCAGCTATTTTGGTAAAACTCTACAAATTGTATGTGGAAACCGATTCATCGCTGGCTGAAATCAACCCGCTGGTATTAACCCCCGACGGGCAGGTGCTGGCCATCGACGGGAAAATGAATTTTGACGACAACGCATTGTACCGTCAAAAGGAAATTCTGAAAATGAGGGAAGTTACCGAAGATGAACAAAAAGAAATTGATGCCAACGAAAAAGGGCTTTCGTATGTAAAACTCGACGGCAACATCGGGTGTATGGTAAACGGCGCCGGACTGGCAATGGCTACCATGGACATGATTAAACTCTATGGCGGCGAACCGGCCAATTTCCTCGATATTGGCGGCTCTTCCAATCCGCAAAAAGTAGTGGATGCCATGAACATTCTGCTGAGCGACAAAAACGTGACGGCGGTGATGATCAACATTTTTGGCGGAATTACCCGTTGCGACGATGTGGCCCGTGGATTGGTTACTGCTCTTACCGAAATCAAAACAAAAGTTCCGGTAGTAATCCGCCTCTCGGGAACCAACGCCAAAGAAGGCCTGGAAATTATCAAGGAATTTGGTTTGCCAACGGTTTCAACCATGAGCCAGGCAGCTCAGAAAGCGATTGAGTTGAGCAAAAAGAAATAGTTCAGAGTTTAAAGTTCAAAGTTAAAGAGATTTAGGAATGAGTATATTAATAAATAAAGATACCAAAGTTTTAGTACAGGGAATTACCGGCCGCGACGGTGCTTTCCACACCTCAAAAATGTTGGACTACGGAACCAATATTGT
>JAFGDX010000123.1 GCA_016931875.1 Prolixibacteraceae bacterium | reverse complement strand
ATTGTCCTGATTTTACAATATCAGAAGCTTCAAACCAATGTTTTGAGCTGCGCTGCCACATTCCAACCTGTACCACCAGTTCAGGATATTTTGCAGCGGCCGCCACCATGGCATTGCACTCTTCGATACTGTGCCCCATTGGTTTTTCAACATATACATGTTTGCCGGCCTCCAGGGCGAGCATCATCATCACTGCGTGCCAGTGATCAGGAGTACCAATTATCACTGCGTCAATATCCGGGTTATCAAGAAGTTCACGAAAATCAGAATGTACAGAAGGCCTTTTCCCTGTCATTTTTTCAACTTCGGCAGCACGTTCTTCCAAAATATTCGAATCAACATCACACAATGCCACACAATCCGTATTGTTTTTTGCATCATTTATAAAACTTCTTAAATTGCTAAATCCCTGGCTGCGGCAACCAATAAGCCCCACACCCACTCTTTCTGCCGGAGATGCACAAGCATTCATTATTGTTGGGAAAGTACTGATTGCTGCTGTTGCAATTGCTGAAGTTTTAATAAAGTTTCGTCTGTCAGAATTCATCATAGTGGTTTTAAAATGTTTTATTGGAAGTGTAAATATAATGGTTCTGATGTTTAATTTGAATTATTTTAAAACATACTTTCGGTTAAAAAACAGCCAAAAATCATTTTCATTTCGTTTCAGAAAAACAAAATCCATATTTATTTTCAATTTTTCACAAACAACAAAACAAAAGTTGTAAACCACCAACGCAACTTTAAGACAGTTTTTTCATCTTAAAACTAAACAGGTTATTTTTTACGAAACAAAAATTAAATCCAATGAAAAGAAAAGTCTGGCTAATTTTTACATTGATTACAATAAGTATTTTATTCTGGAACTGCAATAAAACCAACGACAATCCTCTGAAGCCGGAGTTTTCACTAAAAACTGATGATGCAATTGACAATGAAGAATACAAAGTATATTCCGCCTTTCTGTCTGACTGGAATTCCGGCCAAATCGTCATCCGGCAGGCAACAACAACTGCCCTTTCCGTTTCAATGGGAAATACATATTATGAAACTGTAAAAGCAGAAATTTCCAATATCGACAGCACTGTATTTACGGATTATATCGCAAAGAACGATTCCGTTTTTTTCCTCGGCAATCCGTTTAACATTCCCGCAAAAACGGTTTCACTAATTTCCGAAGATGAATTAAATTTTATTTTCGGCTCGAAGGATGTAAACGGAGACTGGAAAAAATTTTACACTCTGTATCCCAATTCCAACGGTTACATTCAATTTAGCCGTGTGGGTTTTAACGCCACGAAAAATCAGGCTATTTTTGAAATGGGTCACTTTTATGCAAGTTTGGGAGCAGGTGGGCTGATTGTTTTCCTCAAAAAAGAAAACAATACATGGCGGGTGGTACAATCGTTTTACACCTGGATTTCATAATTTCATACAAATCAGGCTTGTATTTTCATTTCCTGTTTCCGCATGTATATTTGTCTTTCACCAAATATTTCTAATTTTGAAGGAAATGAATGAGAAGGGAGAAAAACCGTGAGAAAAATACTTTTTTTATTGCTGATATTTATTTGCTGGAATGCGGCAGCACAGGAAAAACTGATGCCCGTAATGCCGGTGGAAAAAGATTCGGCACAAATTAATCTGGAACGTCAGATTCTTTACCGGCAATTGTTGTCGGGGACCTTGCAAAGCGGCGGGCTCATGCCCGGGTTGGAACTTCCTGAATTTGACATTGCCACTGCCATTGTTCAACAACATTACAACTTTAACAAGCAAAATTCCCGGGAACCCGGACAATTGGAAACATTTTCTTTTCAGAGTTTTGGTTTTTATCCTTCTCCGTTTTTAAGAAACGGGGTGGTTTTTAGTGGAGCCACCTACAAATTAAGCGACAAATTGAACATGGGCGGTTACAGTTTTGGAGCCGGTTCCATATTTTCGGCGCCGATTCCCAACCAGCAGATGAACAATTTTGATACCCGCGGGGCAACCATGTTTTTTCAGTACAAAGTGTCTGACAAGTTTAAAATTGAAACCCGCGTAAGTGTGTCGCAAGGCAACGGCCCGGGGTTTTAACACCAGATAATTAATTCACTTTTGAGCATAAAAAATGTTAACAGTTTACAAGGCATCGGCAGGTTCAGGAAAAACATTTCAACTGGTGGTTGAATACCTTACCTTACTGATGCAAAACCCATACAATTACAAAACAATTCTGGCAGTAACATTTACCAACAAAGCCACCAACGAAATGAAAAGCCGGATTCTGGAGCAACTGCATTTGCTGGCCAGCGACAAAAGTTCCGCATACCTGGAAACACTCATAACCGAACTGAACCTTCCGGAAGAAACCATCCGCAAAAAATCGCAACTGGTATTAAAAAATATTCTGCACGATTACACCCGTTTTTCCATCAGCACCATCGATTCATTTACGCAGCGAATCATCAAGGCATTTAACCGCGAACTGGGCATTTCCCCGCATTTTGCTCTGGAGCTTGACGACAGCCTGATTCTGGAAGAGGCTGCCGACAGGATGCTTGCAAAAATCGATCAGGATAAAAAACTGCTCGACTGGCTGGTAAAATTCAGCGAGGAAAAAATAACCGAAAACCAGAGTCAGCGCATCGAAGAAGATATTAAATCGCTGGGGCAGGAACTGTTTAAAGAGAAGTTTCAACTTTTTTTCCCGGCAACCCAGGATTCGCCCTACACACGCGAAAACCTTGATGCTTTCAAAAAAGAACTTGGAAAAACAATGGCTCTGTTTGAAGCCACGTTAAAAAACAAAGGAAAAGAAGCTGTCAGAATTATGGAAAACCATTCACTTGAAGTGGATGATTTCTCGGGAAAAAGCCGCAGCGGAATGGGCGCGTTTTTTACAAAACTTTCAAACGGCGAGCAACCCAACATCACCAAAACCGTTGAGACAGCAAGCCAGGAAGCGGAAAAATGGTACACAAAAACCAGTAAGAAAAAAGAGGTCATTCATCAGGTAGTAGAAACACAGCTTCAACCTCTGTTAACCGATTTTCTAAAGTATTATGAAAAGGAAGCGGTTTTTTATTTTTCGGCAAAAGCGGTAAACGACCAGTTGCGAATGCTGGGTATTTTAACCGATTTGAAAGAAGAAATAAAAACCCTGCTTCATGAAAAAGGCGTACTTCAACTCTCTGATTCAAACCTGCTGCTCAGTAAAATTATTGGCGAAAACGATTCGCCGTTTATTTACGAAAAAGTGGGAAACTACTTTAAGTATTTTATGCTCGACGAGTTTCAGGACACTTCGGCGCTGCAATGGAAAAATTT
>JAFGDX010000122.1 GCA_016931875.1 Prolixibacteraceae bacterium | reverse complement strand
CGGATGAAAAGGCAAAAACAAAATGGATGATCCAAAAATTCAATGAAAAATTTAAACAAGAACACAAAACGCTCATTTGCAGGGAACTCACCGGTTTTGATATTTCAACACCGGAAGGCGGGTTTGAAGCCAGTGAGGCAGGGGTGTTTCAGTTTGAATGTCCGAAGTTTATTAAAACGGCCTGTACAATTCTTGAAGAAAATTTTTAGAATGGAAGCCCAAAACTTCACAGGCATACTATTTTGATTAAATGCCTGTTTGTCAGTATATTATATTAATATTCAAAACAAATATTTTATTTCATTGTTTTGAGCATGTTGAATTATAAAAAGCTACAATATGAAACCAAATGTTGGCCCGGTGGATGGTTTACTGCGAATACTGATCGGGTTGATTATCGTCGTTCTTGGAATTGTGTTACACAATTGGTGGGGGCTCATTGGATTGATTCCGATAACAACCGGAATTTTTAAAATATGCCCCTTGTATTTGCTGTTAAAAATTTCAACTTCTGAAAAAGAGGGATAAAAAAACAGAAAGGACTGAAAAAACGGGAAGTAAAATCTTCCCTTTTTTTTGACCCCACCGAGTTTGAACCAATTTGCATATATTCAGAAATATATTCACTGCATGAATATTTAACAGGTTTAATATTAGTGGTTTATCAAGGTTGTGGTGCTTTAATTTATTGGAAACAGCCAGTATTTGTAATTTTTATTTGCTGAAATAAAGTTGTTTTTCCAATTTTGACCGTCCAAATTATCAAACGAAATTATGAGTGCCAGAAATGTAATACGTATGTTAGCCGCCCTGTTTTTAATTTCTTTTTGGGGATGCAGTCCGAAAAATCCAGGCCAAACAATTTATAAAGAGGTAAATGGCAACTGGTTGTTTCGGCAGGTTGGCGATGAGGAATGGATGCCGGCAACAGTTCCGGGCACGGTGCATACCGATTTAATGGCGAACCAAAAAATTGAAGACCCGTTTTACCGGCTGAATGAACGCGATGTTCAGTGGGTTGATAAAGTGGACTGGGAATACAAAACTACTTTTGTTGTTGATGAAACTCTTTTGGGACGGGATAAAATAGAACTTGATTTCAAAGGGCTGGATACTTATGCCGATGTTTTTGTTAACGGAGAGCAGGTTTTGAAAGCCGATAACATGTTCAGGGAATGGAACGCCGATATAAAAGAGGCCCTTCAAAAAGGTGAAAATGAATTGCATGTGGTTTTACGTTCTCCCATTGCAGAGGGCATCAAAAAATACGATGCACAAGGGTACGAAATACCGGTTTCTGATAACGACCTGGCTGAGATTGGACAGGTTGAAGATGGGAAAAAAGTAAGTATTTACACCCGGAAAGCCGGGTATCATTTTGGCTGGGACTGGGGCCCGCGACTGGTAACCAGCGGAATTTGGCGCCCGGTGTATATCCAGGCCTGGGACAAGGCAAAAATGGAAAATCTTCAGATTGTTCAAAATGAAGTAAAAGAGGAAGTTGCCACTTTTACGGCCGTATTTGAAATTGAAGCCCTTCAAAAACAAAAGGCAACGCTTTTGGTTGAAACTGACAGTATGCAGCTTGGATCAGCAAACATTCAGTTAAAAGAAGGCACACACAAATATTCAGTCGACTTTCAGATTGAAAATCCAAAACTTTGGTGGACCAATGGCCTGGGAGAGCCGCATTTGTACAACATCACCGGCAAACTTAAAATAAAAGAGATGGAAGTTGCCGAAAATTCCCGGATTGGAATTCGAACACTCGAACTGGTACGCGAAAAAGATGAAGAGGGGACATCATTTTATTTCAAATTGAATGGCCACCCGGTTTTTATGAAAGGAGCCAATTATATTCCCAACGATGTTTTTCTTCCGCGTGTTACCGAAGAAAATCACCGGAAAGTGGTGGAAACCGCCAAAATATCGAACAACAACATGTTGCGTGTTTGGGGTGGCGGTATTTATGAAGAGGATATTTTTTATGATTTGTGTGACGAAGCCGGTATTCTGGTGTGGCAGGATTTTATGTTTGCCTGTGCCATGTTCCCGGGCGATAAAGCTTTTCTTGAAAATGTAAAAAAGGAAGCCGTTGACAATGTAAAACGACTCCGTAATCATCCGAGTATTGCATTGTGGTGCGGGAACAACGAAATTCTGGCTGCCTGGAAAGGCTGGGGTTGGGAAGCTGCTGAAAAGAAAAAAAGCGAAGAAAATGCTGAAAAAATATGGCAGGCGTATGTCGATATTTTCCATAAAATTTTACCTGATGTTGTAAAAGAATATGACCCGCAAAGAAGTTACTGGGCATCAAGTCCTTCATCCGGAACGGGTGTTCCGGCTGATTTGGCAAATGGCGACGAACATTACTGGGGGGTTTGGTGGGGAAAAGAACCGTTTGAAACCTATGCAACCCACCTGGCCCGTTTTATGAGCGAGTACGGTTTTCAGTCGTTTCCCGGGATTTCAACAGTTGAAAAATATGCGCTTCCTGAAGATTATGATATTTTTTCAGAGGTGATGAAATCGCACCAGCGTTCTTCCATCGGCAACGAAACCATTGAATATTACCTGAAACAGGAATACGATACTCCAAAAGATTTTGAATCGTTTTTATACGTGAACCATGTTTTGCAGGCAGAAGGAATTAAATTCGGGTTGGAAGGGCACCGCCGCGCAATGCCGTATTGTATGGGAAGTTTGTACTGGCAAATTAACGATGTTTGGCCGGTAGCTTCGTGGAGCTCGACAGATTATTACCAGAAATGGAAAGCCCTGCAGTATTACGTGAAAAAAGGCTTTGAGCCGGTTTTGGTCAGTCCTTATATCGACGGAGCCAAGTTCAGGGTGGGTATTGTAAACGACCGGCTGGACAGAGTGAACGCGGAACTCTACTTACGGCTGATGGATTTTGACGGACTGGTATTATGGGAAGAGGCCTCGCTGGTAGAACTTCCACCCAATTCGAGCGACGATTATTTTGATGTGAACCGCTGGGAGTTTACCTACAGAAAAAATCTTCAGAACCTTGTTTTTTCAGCTGAGCTCAGAGAAAACGGGAATGTAATTTCAAAGAACAACTTTTATTTCCGCCCCTACAAAGAACTGAAAGTGCCAACACCAAAAATTGAATACGCCATTTCAAAAAAGGACGACGGGTTTGTACTCGGCTTAAAAACTGATAAACTGGCAAAAAATATCTACCTGCAAATTGGAAATGAAAACGGATTTTTCTCGGATAATTATTTCGATTTGCTTCCGGGCGAAAGCATTTCTGTGTATTTAAAAACCGATATTTCTGAAGAAAAATTAAATGAAGTACTGACTATTCGGACCCTTGAAAACGCTTTTAAATAAAAAACATCATTTGAAAAATAAAAAAAGCTGTCTGCCAAAAAAAGGAGACAGCTTTTTCATTTAGCTAAGTTTACTTTTATATAATATTCAGTTTCTTTCCTGCTTTGATAAATGCATCCACGGCTTTGTCAATCTGGACAGAAGTATGTGCGGCTGAAAGTTGCACCCTGATTCTGGCTTTTCCTTTCGGAACCACCGGATATACAAAACCAATCACATAAACGCCCTCTTTCAGAAGTTCATCGGCAAATTTTACGGCCAGTGGTGCATCGTAAATCATAACCGGAACAATGGCTGTGTCGCCTTTTACAAGGTCAAACCCGGCCGCTTCCATTTTTGTACGAAAATGTTTTGCATTTTCCATGGTTTTTGCCGGCAAATCGCCCGATTCGGAAAGCATATCAATAACTTTCAGGGTTGCCCCAACCGTTGCGGGAGCCAGTGTATTTGAAAATAAATAGGGTCTTGACCGCTG
>JAFGDX010000121.1 GCA_016931875.1 Prolixibacteraceae bacterium | reverse complement strand
AAAGGAATTTATTACAGCAGTTCGGCATTTGAAGTTTTGGCAGCAATTGTGGAAAAGGTTTCGGGAATGGAATTCGGGGAATACTGCAAGAAAAACATTTTCGAACCGGCAGGAATGAAAAATACATATTACACAATGGATACGGCCACTTATTTTTCACGTGGAGCAAGACCCTACCGCTGGGTTGGAACTGAAAAATATTACGAATATCCGCTCAATTACATACAGGCTGGTGGAGCCGGAGGATGGATAAGTTGTGTGGAAGATTTTTATCACTTTGCATGGGCACTGATGAACAAAAAGCTCCTTTCAGAAAAATACCTCGATTTGATGATGACAGCTCATATAGAAATGCCACCAAAAAATTACGGATACGCATTGGAAATTTATAACGATTGGATGGTGCCGGGAAAAACAGTTTACGGGCACAATGGAGGAGGAATGGGATTTAGCTGTGATCTTTTTTTTGAACCCGAAACCCAAACTATTGTGGCAACCATGCTGAATATGTATGGAAACAGCCGGTTTGTAACCCGTAATTTTATGGCTACTACATTGGGAATGGAAGCGCAAAAACCAGAAACTGACAAACGAATTGCTTTGTTTGATTTAATTGATAAAAAAGGGCTGAATGATTTTTCAGAAAATTACGCCAATTATTTTAAAAACATTGGAATGAAACAGCCCAGTCCTTTTTTTCTAATCAGCATGGCAGATGGTTACGAAATGTTGGGGCAAAGCGAAACGCGCGAAAAATATTTGAATATTCTTCAAAAAGTAATTCCTGACAATGCCGTTTTATACATTCAGTTAGGCGACATTGAAGTAAAAAAACAACAAAAGGAAAAAGCACGGCTCAATTATCTCAAAGCCCTGGAGCTGGCAGAAAAGAATGAGCCACAGTGGTTGGGAGAAATTAACTTAAAACTTGAGAGTCTTTGATTGTAGCGTAGTAGTAGAAGCAAAATAATCATGAAATTAAAATCATATTTTCCAATAGTCATTTTTCTTGTATTTGCATTGACAGCAAAAATTGGTATGTCGCAAGAACTACTTACAGTTTCAAAACTAAAGACCGATTTTGGGCTGTTTCGTCAGGCCCTGGAAGAAGCACATCCAGGGCTTTACCGCTACACTTCAAAAGAAAACTTTGATCGTCTTTTTGAATCTACCATGAAAAAGATAGATCATGAAATGACCCAGCAGGAATTTTATAAATTGTTGGCGCCGGTGGTCGGGCAAATCAAATGCGGGCATACCAAACTTCACCCGGATAGCAATTGGATTACCAATTTTTATTTTAATGTTGAAAAGGTATTTCCCTGGCGGCTGCATTTTGATGGAGAAAAGGCATACGTTCTGGGCGACTACATTAATTCCGATAATGTTCCTAAGGGGGCCGAAATTGTTTCTATCCAGGGGAAGCCAGTTTCTGAAGTCATTTCGTCAATGCTTCCGGCCTTCTTCTCGGATGGTAACACCACTACTTTCAAATACATCGAAATGGATCAATATTTCAGCGCTTACTATGCCAACCTGTTTGATGGTCCGGAGAGTTTCTCCGTAGTTTATAAAACCAACGCGGGTTTAAAAGAACAAAAAATTACGGCGATATCTCATTCCGTAATCGGAAAATATGAAATGCAACAGGAAGAGTTGAAGGCTAACATACCGATTTACAGTTTGGAGATGGTTTCAGAAGAAACAGCGCTGCTAACCATTCGTTCATTTTGGGAAGAAGCCGATGGCTTGAGTTATAAGAAATTTTTAAAATATTCGTTTGAAACCATCAGGGAAAAGCAAGTTAAAAATCTGGTCATTGATTTGCGAAACAACGAAGGGGGGATCGACAAACGGGGCGCGTTGCTAATGTCGTATCTTACAGATAAGGAATTCGGGTATTACGATCGCCTGGAAATGGCCACTAATAAAAAATTTTCGTTTGCCAAATACGCTCATCTGCCAAAATTTTACGGAATTCTCAGACATCGGATTTCAAAAGAAAGAGATGGGACATATCGTTGGAAACACAATAAATACCTGAAAATTCAAAAGCCACAAAAAAATCATTTTGACGGGAAAGTTTATATTCTTATTAACGGGGCAAGTTTTTCAGTTACAACTGAATTTGCATCTGTTGCCCATTACTTGAAACGCGCCACTTTTATTGGAGAAGAAACAGGTGGAGGTTATTATGGTGACAACAGCGGAGTTTTTGCCATAGTTACGTTGCCAAACAGTAAATTAAACATTGGAATTCCGTTAATGGCGTATTATATGAAGGTGGATGGCTATCCTTATCCTGACCGGGGAGTGATTCCGGATTATGAAGTGAAACCTGCCATTGAAGATCGATTAACAGGCAATGATAAAATAATGGATTACACGTTGAAACGAATCCTGGAGTAACTGGTGATAATACATCGGAACAGAGTTATTGAATGATTAAAAGATGTGATGTTTTGTCACATCTTTTTTCATTTTACGACCTGTCTTTTCACATTTCTGTGCGATTGTTTCCCTTTGGTATTCGCTGTTACTTTGCTCCAGATTAAACAATTAAAAATAAAAAGTTATGAAAACAATCAGAATGTTTTCGGCGCCGCACAAGGCTTTACGAAAAACCATGTCGGAATTTTTGGTGCTGGCCGGACAAACCAATTTCAAAAATGAAGAAGCCGTGAAGAAACTCAAAAAAACAGGAAATGAAATGTTCTTTCTTTTAAGTTCACACGCTGAAACTGAGGATAAAATCATCCTGAGCGCACTCGAAGCCAAATTACCCGGCGCTTCGGAGCACGACAAACTCGACCATATCAAAATCGAACAGTTGCAGTATGAACTTGAAATTCACTTAGACCGCTTAAACACTTCGGTTTCCGAACCGGAAGCGCATGATTTTTATCTCGCATTTGCGTCTTTTTTCAGTCTTTATCTCGAACATATTGAAGAGGAGGAAACAGTAACCCAAAAACTGATTTGGGAAAACTTTTCAGCCGACGAACAGCTGGCTATGCGGATGTCAATTTTTGCGAAAATGAAATCTGAAGATTATCTGACCTGGTTAAAACACATAATTCCGGCACAAAATGAAACCGAAAATGTGCCAATGCTGCAAGCCATCCGGCTGAATATGCCGGCAGAAAAGTTTGATAGTGTAATTGATATGCTTCGCACAGAAATGGCTCCGGATGCCTTCGAAAACCTGAACAAAAAACTGGCAACTGTAGCGCAGGAATACTAACTTTCATGTGACCGGCCTGCCAAAATAAACAGACAACACAGATTAAACAATTCATTTCCTGAAATCATGAAAAACAAAAATCAGAAACGCATTTACATTTTTTTGGCAAGCCTGCTGATTTTTACAACAGCTGTATCCGTTTTATCATCCTTCATTACAAATCAAAACCTCTGGTCGGTGCTAATAATGTGGACACCCGGACTGGCAGCGCTTTTGGTAAGTTTTATTACCAAACGGTCGCTAAAACAAATCGGCTGGAAATTGTCGCTAAAATGGATGCTGGCAGGCTGGTTATTTCCGGTTGTTTATGCAACTGTAGCATATTCTGCTGTTTGGATTTTTAGTTTTGGCGATGTTCCCAATCCAACTTTTCTGGAACGGGCACGACTCACTTTAGGAATAGATTCCGGCTCTGATTCAATCGTAATCATTTCGGCCTTTTTCTACATTACAGTTGTAAATCTCCTTCCCGCTGCTGTAATGGCTTTGGGTGAAGAAATTGGCTGGCGCGGATTTCTGGTTCCTGAATTAACCGCATGGATTGGCTTAAAAAAAGCAGGTTGGATAAGCGGAATCATTTGGGGTGTGTGGCATTTACCCGGAATTTTAACCGGTAATTATGCACAGCAAGGAACCCCATTGTGGTTTCAATTAACCTGCTTTTTTATTTTGGTGATTTCAACGGCAATAATTCTTGCCTGGCTTCGTATGAAGTCGGGAAGCATTTTGCCCGCCGTAATTTTCCATGCCACACACAATGGTGTTGTTCAAATGTTTTACAACCGCATTACAATCGATACCGGAAATACCAACTGGTTCACCGGTGAGTTTGGATTTGCATTGGTTCCGGTTTTGATACTCATTAGTATTTATGTTCTCAAACGAATGGATAAGATGCAGAAAATACCAATGTAATAGGATGAACATGTGAGTCTTCCATCACATCTTTTTATCCTCATTTTATCTCATTTTCACATACCTGTGCGATTTCACATCCCGCTGATAATGTAGAACTTTGTAAGATACAAAAGCAAAATGAAAACAATAGAAACAGAAAACAGAAACAAAAAATTTGCTCCCGGTACCCAGCCAGTACCGGGCAAATTTTTTACACAAAAGCAGGAAAAAATTGTGCTGCTTATCCTTCTTCTTACCCTTCTTTTACAACCAACAGTGAAAGTTAATGCCGCAAAAAATTCCTGGCAATACTCAATTTCCTCGGGCATTCATTCCTTTTATGCCCCAACTGAACATCTGAATTGGGATAACTCAGGGTTCGCAGCTTCTGCAGGAGTTAACCGGATGTTGGGGCGGAAACAGCTTTTTTCCCTGGGTCTGCAAGCTCAGTTTGCCCAAAATGAATTTCAGGGAAATGCATCAAGTCTGCAATTTCTTGGTCAGTTTACCCCTGTAATTTTTAAAAGTGTTGAATTGGGAATTGGCACCGGTGCTGGCTACCGACTGTCGGGTTATTCTTCCGAATCCTTAAAATGGAACGGCAGTAGCTGGGAGAAGGGTAAAATCGCAAAAGGAATGCTGCAGGTTCCGCTTCAAATAAGCGCCGGTTATCGTTCCATTCCGGTTTCATCACTCAGCATTACTCCATTTGTTTCTTACCAGTTGCAAGCCATGTTTGGCTATAGCCCCGATTTGGATCCCTTTCCGGATTCAAATCTCATGTTCGGATTTAAATTTCAATTCACTACAAATTAAAACTCAATTATGATGAAAATAATACATCTTCTGGTTATCACCATTTTGCTTCTGGCAATTACCATCTCGTGCAGGCAGGATTTGCTACATCTGGATTATCAGCCGGTGGACGATGATCTGGTTACCAATCCCAATCACCCGATGAAAGATTCGATTCAATTTTTAGTTGACAAATACATTTCAAAAGGAATTCCGGGTGCACAGGTTGTTGTAAAAAATAACGATGGCTGGGCGCATATTTCAGGCGGTTATGCCAAAATTGAAACAGAAGAACCGTTTCGCCCGGGGGGAGCTGCCTGGTTATTCAGTATTACCAAAACCTACACTGCAACTCTTGTAATGCTTCAAATAGAAGAAAACAAAATCAATCCCGATAGTTTGATATCAGTATATCTGCCTGAACATATTTTAAGCAAAGTTTCGGGGTACGAAAAAATAACGGTTCGTATGCTGCTGAACCACACTTCAGGAATTGTAAATGTTACTGAACTTCCTGAATTTGTTGTAGGGCAAATAAACGACCCGCTAAACCAGCCAACCATTGCAGAACGTCTGGAAATGATAAAAGGAAAACCACTGTTATTTGAGCCGGGTACCGATTTTATGTACTCGAATGCCAATTACCTTTTATTACAGTTGATTCTGGAAAATGCAAGTGGGAAAAGTTACTGGCAGTTGCTGGAGCAGGAACTTCTTGAACCACTCCATTTAACTCAAACTTATTACCATCTCTCTGAACAACAAACCATAAGTCTGGGATTTCCAAATTATTATTTTGATCGGCATGCCAATGAACAACTGGAAAACATTACCAAATGGAACGATGCACTTGCCAATGCCAGCGATGCTTACGGAGCGCTGGCAGCAACACCCGCCGATGTTATCCGGTTTCATGAAGCGCTGCTGGGTGGCGAAGTTGTTTCGGAAAGTTCACTTGCAGAAATGCAAACCTGGGTAAAAGGCGTAAATTCTACCGAACCTGAATATGGAGAAGGTTTTGAATACTGGCAGTTTAATACAGGATCAACACCGCAGTTTGGTCATGAAGGCGACGGAATTGGCTGTTCAACCCTGTTCTTTTATGTTCCGGATAATAACACATTTGTGTATATCAACATTAACGCCGGACGACAATTGTTCGGACCATATCTTTTTAAAATTACGGATATGAAAAGGGATATTTGCCGTTATGTTGCCAATTAAAATGAGTAAAGCCTCACCCGTTTTTTTAAAAAGAAAGGAAATAAAACAAAATGTAAATCACATTAAACAAAAGTTTTAAAATTTAATGCAATGAAAACAATTTCTCTTATTTTAATTCTTATTGCAACTTTACTGTTTGCATGTACACCCAAAAAAGACACTCCGGTTGAACCAACTACAGAAATTTCGCTGGCCGGGCAGATTGCGAAAGGAGAACAACTGGTAACAGTTCTGGGTTGTAACGATTGCCACTCGCCAAAAGTGATGACAGCTATGGGACCAGTTCCCGATTCGCTGCGGCTTCTTTCCGGTCACCCCGCCAATGAGCAGTTGGCACCCTACGAAAAAGAGATTCTAAAATCGTATGTACTTTTCAATATGAACAGTACTGCGACAACCGGTCCGTGGGGAACCTCTTTCGCGGCCAACCTCACACCCGACCCAACCGGTATTGGAAGTTGGACAGAAGCACAATTTTTAACGGCAATGAAAAAAGGGAAATGGAAAGGCCTTGAAAACAGCAGAAATTTATTGCCGCCAATGCCATGGCAAGCTTATAGCTACATGCCCGATGAAGATCTGAAGGCCATTTTTGCCTATCTGAAAAGCTTAAAACCGGTAAAAAATCCGGTTCCAATGGCAATCCCGCCACAGGAATAAAGCTTCATTGATATTGTTTTATTAACCTAACCGTATTCAGTTATTAGCTCTGCCTTCTGAGAAAACCCGGTAACAATTTTCCGCCGGGTTTTATACTTCTTCAGACCTGACATCTTATTTCTCTTTTCCCCAGGTGAGTACAATGATAATACCAACAACGCCAAGTAATATGCTGTACACAATTACATCAACAATTAACGTTGTCAGGTTGTTAAACATAGTCGTCATGGAATAGAATGATAAATCCATACTCAGGCCGGTTAAAAAACCAATTATGGCTCCGGTTTTCAACCCATCGGTTACACTTTTTGCCCCCGACCATTTTAATACCAGCGTAATAAACAATGCCAGAATTAAATTCGATACAATCATCGCCCACCAAATCATTTCAGCATCAGGCCGGCCGGCACATTGATTCATGTTGGCCATCATAAAATCCATTAACAGGATTCCGTAAACCACCCATCCCAAAAGAAAAAATGCAATACCTCCGAAAATTGTTCCCCGTAAAATTTTCATGTTCATTTGTTTTTAAATTAGCCAACAATAATTTACAACGATTTTTCGAAACATAACACGCTATTAATGAGGATTAAGTAAATTTTAGATATTTAGGATGATATAATTTTTTACTCGCACTAATTTTTGAATATTAAATTCAACTTTTTCAAAAAATTGTACTTTTAACGGTTTATAAAATTTTTAAGCTGATGAGTTGTCATAAAAATATACTGCTATTATTGTTTATTGTTTTTGTTGCCCTGCCCGCAACAGCACAAAAAACAGCTGAAACAGAACAAATTTTAAAAACGTTTCATACCATTTCGAGCCACGAAATTTTAAAATTCGCCGAAGAATTGAGTTCCGACAAATACAAAGGCCGTTTGTCGGGTTCGCCTGAATATTTGCATGCCGCCGAATGGTGCGCCTCAAAATTTAAGGAGTGGGGCGTTTTGCCGGCAAACAACGGCAGCTATTTTCAATATTTTCCCAATGAATATTCCGAAGTATTTAGCAAAGGAAGTGTGACATATTCACCAAAAAAAAACAAAGAAATTCAACTTCTGTTTTCCGGTGATTATTTACCCGGGTCCAATTCAGCATCGGGAACAGTTAGTGGAAACCTGGTTTATGTTGGGTATGGAATTACCGCGCCTGAATTAAATTACGACGATTATAAAAATATTGATGTAAAAGGAAAAATCATTCTTCTTGAGTCAGGAATTCCGTACACCAAAAACGATACAACGCTGGCAAAATGGACACCTTACGCATATCACAGATATAAATTCAGAAATGCCGTAAAACACGGGGCTGCCGGAATGCTTTACATTGGCAAACTTGCCAACCCGAACACCGTGAACCTTGAAAATTTTATTTACGCCCATATTGACCCCAAAATTGCCGAACGTATTTTTTCGGACGGTGCAAAAAACTACACCGAAATAAAAAAAGAACTCTCCGAAATGAAAAGCCCTTCTTTTGCTTTTCCTGAAAACCAGAAAGTTACCATCACGGCCAAAACCAACTATTTCCCCGATGCAAAAGCGTGTAATGTGGTTGGAATGATTGAAGGCTCGGACCCGGTTTTAAAAAACGAAGTAATTATTGTTGGCGGCCACCTCGACGGGCAGGGTTATTTGGGCGAAATATTCCCCAGTGCCCTCGACAATGCTTCGGGTGTGGCCGATATTTTAGGCGCCGCAAAAGCTTTTGCCCACTCGGAAGTTAAACCCAAACGAACGGTGTTGTTTATTCTGATTGGCGGCGAAGAGTGCGGTTTGTACGGAAGTAAATTTTATGCTGAAAATCCGCTGTTTCCGGTGAAAAAAACCATACTGATGGTAAACCTCGATATGGTTGGAAACGGTCGGGGATTTCATATAGCCAACGGAAAAAGCTTCCCTGAACTTTTTTCGCACTTCGAAACAGTGAACAACCACTATCTGCACCGGAAAATGGCCGCATCGGAATGGAGAAAAAACTACGGCCGGCCGCGTTCGGATGCCTCAAATTTTGAGAACGCCGGAATAACTACCTTCTCGCTCTATACTTCCGAAAGTGTTTTTCCGGTCCATTATCATCAAACGCTTGACAAAACAGATGTGCTCACTCCTGAAATTATGGAAGATGCCGCCAAATTGCTTTACCTGGGAATTTTGGGAATTGCCAACGATGAAACCATTCAAGTGAACTAAATCCGGAATAAAAAGTTTCAATAAAAAAAGAAAAATGCAACTCGAAGGCAACATACATAAAATGCGAACCGAACTGGCAAAACCAGTCAACTATTTTTTGCCCGTTGGTGGAAACGAAGTTGAAATGAATCCTCTGCTTGGGGAAAAAATTTCGATGAATTTTACCGGGCAAATCAATTGCATCTCCTGTGGAAAAATCACCAAAACCTCGTTTGGCCAGGGATTTTGTTACAACTGTTTGCAAACGGCCCCTGAAGCCAGTGAATCCGTTATCAGACCAGAGCTTTCGAAATCGCACCTCGGGATTGCGCGCGACATGGAATGGGCCGAAAAACACGACCTTATCGACCACTTTGTATATCTGGCTGTTTCAAACGAAATAAAAGTGGGAGTAACACGGCTTCACCAGATTCCAACCCGATGGATTGACCAGGGAGCCAGTTTTGCCATTAAACTGGCCAAAACACCCAACCGTCACATTGCCGGTATTTTGGAAGTTTTTCTGAAAAAACACATCACCGATAAAACCAACTGGCGTGCCATGCTCAAAAACGAGCTTCTTGAAAATGTTGACCTTCCAAAAGAAAAAGAAAGAATTATTCAGTTGTTACCTGCCGAGCTGCGAAAATATATTGAGCCGGATAATGAAATTACAACCATTGAGTACCCGGTGCATGAATTTCCCCAAAAAATAAAAAATGTTTCGTTTGACAAAACCCCAACTATTGAAGGTATTTTAAAAGGAATAAAAGGACAATATTTAATTTTTTCTGACGATACAGTGTTGAATATCCGGAAACACAACGGTTATTTTTTACAGGTTGAATATTAAATAGCTGTAAAAACATTTCAACTTTAGCAATTTACGTGACTTTTTTCGTGTCCCGGAAGAATAAAAATTTCTTAATTTGTTGTTTGAACGGGTTTGAAAACCCAATACAGCAAAAACAGCTTACTAATTTTACTTCATATGGAAAATATAGACTGGAAAAATTTAGGATTTGGATATCGCGACACCGACTATAATGTTCGTTGTTATTACCGGAACGGCCAATGGGGCGAACTGGAAATCAGCTCCTCCACCCGGATTGATATTCACATGTCGGCAACGGCGTTACATTACGGGCAGGAAGCCTTTGAAGGATTAAAAGCGTTTAAAGGGAAAGACGGAAAAATCCGGATTTTCAGAATGGATGAAAATGCCAAACGTATGCAAAGTTCCAGCGATGGAATACTGATGGCTAAACTTCCGGTCGAAAAATTTATGGAGGCTGTGCGGATTGCTGTAAAAAAGAACGAACGTTTTGTTCCGCCTTACGAAAGCGGAGCCGCACTTTATATCCGGCCGCTACTAATTGGCACCGGCCCGCAAATTGGCGTAAAACCTGCTGATGAATATTTGTTTATGGTTTTTGTTATGCCGGTTGGCCCGTATTTCCCTGAAGGATTTAAACCAACCAACCTGGTAATTATGCGCAAATACGACCGCGCCGCGCCACAGGGAACCGGAAAATACAAAGTGGGCGGCAACTATGCCGCAAGTATGGGTTCGGGAAAACTTGCCAAACAACAAGGTTTTTCTGCGGTGTTGTACCTCGACAGCCGCGAGAAAAAATACCTCGACGAGTGTGGCCCGGCCAACTTTTTCGGAATTAAAAACAATACATACGTCACACCGCTTTCCGATTCCATTTTGCCATCAATTACCAACAAAAGCCTGATGGTGCTGGCCGAAGAAATGGGACTAAAAGTAGAACAACGCAAAGTTCCGTATGAGGAACTTGCCGAATTTGATGAAGTGGGCGCCTGCGGAACTGCAGCTGTTATTTCACCCATCAAAGGAGTGTACGATGCCGACAACGACAAATGGTTTAAATACGGCGATGAACCAGGCGCGTGGTCAAAAAAACTGTACAATAAACTACTGGCTATCCAATATGGCGATGAGCCGGATAAATATAGCTGGGTAGAAATTGTGGAATAAAAAAAACCTCTCCCGGAATTTCAAAAGGGGAAGAGTTAAAAAAGAAACAAAAAAACACAATATTAAAAGCTTCGGAATTTCCGGAGCTTTTTTTACAGTTGTTTTATCTTAAATCCCATGTCTTTCAGTTGTTTAAGAACCCCATCGGTACCTGGTAAATGCATGGCGCCAACTACCACAAATTCCACTTCAGGGGTTTGCATATATTTTTCAAGTTTCTGCATCCAGCGATTGTTTCTTTCCACCAGTAACGAAAAATAAAGTTCAGGATACTCATTTTTATATTCTTCAATTTGGGCGAGCCATTGCGAAACTTCCCCATTTCGCCAGCTTTCTATACTTTTTTCAAATTCCTCCCTGTAAAAACTCATTTCTTCCAGCGATTGCAAAACATAATCATTTTCAGTGCCTTCTCCCATTTGTGTAATCAATTTAATTTGCTCTTCCACTTTTTCCAGGAAGAGCAAATTCATCCCCTTGTCGTTGGCTTTTTTTAGGAAATACATGTCTACCCCTTCCGAAGTCACCCCCATTTTTACCAATTCAATTTGCATGAGTGTGAGAATGGCCATAACGGGTTTAAATCCAGTCATTTGCTTCAGCGACAACCCCGCTGTAGTAAAAGCGGAGTCCAATTTATTGTAAACTTCTTCCCGTAATTCTGTTTTTAACGACTTGTTATTGGGGTACAAAGTCAGGCCAATTATTTCCTGTGCAACAGCTTTCTGGTTTTGCGGATCAATATCCGCTTCCAAAACCAAAATATCTGATTTTTCAAATGCGCTTTCAAACTCAGCAGGCAACGGATAATCCTGTTCCCGCAAAATATGGATACTTCCGCCAAGATACATTTTTGTACCGTTTCCTTCAATCATCCAAACCGAAGACTGAGAAAACACGGAAAAAGAAACAAGGAAAGTAAAAATCAGTGAGATTATTGAACGTTTCATCGGGTTGTTTTGATTTTTGGGTTAAAAATTTAAAGATATTTTTTTGCTGAAAACAATCCAAATTTTGCTAATCATATTTACACAGGCTGGTTTGAAGTGACACAGCCCATCCAAACATATCAACCTTGGCGGATAAAAGTTTGCGGCTCTGTAACAATCCAAAAAGTTGTTCGTCTTATTCTTGTAAACAGTGTAGAAAACGAATGACAATAAGCGAATACAATACTTCGGTTGATCTTTATTCCGACCGCTTGTACCGGTTTGTTTTAAAGAGCATTAAAGATGTTCATAAAGCGGAAGATATTGTACAGGACAGTTACGAAAAACTATGGAAAAATCTGGAAAATGTGGATGGAAACAAGGTAAAATCGTACCTGTTTACCACCGCCTACCACACCATGATTGACATTATTCGCAAAGACAAACGCTCTGCCTATTCCGAAGAATTGAAACTAACGGAACAAAGCCATGAAAACAATTATTCCGATTTAGCTGAAATACTGAAGGAAGCAGTTGAAAAGTTGCCGGAAATCCAACGGATGGTGTTGCTTTTGCGCGATTATGAGGGATATTCGTACGAGGAAATTGGAGAAATGGCCAATTTAAGCGAATCGCAGGTGAAAGTGTACATTTACCGTGCGAGGGTATTTTTGAAAAAGTATATTGGAAACATTGAAGTTGTAGTGTAATGAAAATCAATAAAAATAATTACGAAGCGTATTTTGTAGATTATCTTGAAGGTAAGCTCGATGAAAACCTGGTGGATGATTTTATTGAATTTCTTCAGCAAAATCCCCAACTAAAAAAAGAACTTTCTCTTTTTAATTCGGTGTCCATAGTTCCCGAAAACGTTGAATTTTCGCAAAAAAACAAATTATACAAAGAAAAATACGATCAGGAAAAAGATTTCAACCTGGCTGCAATTGAACGTTTGGAAGGCGATATTTCTGAAAAAGAAAACAGCGATTTTACCGCCTATCTTTCCAAACATCCTGAAAAAGAAAAAGAAGCTGCTCTTTTTAATTCCACAAAATTAACTCCCGATGAATCGGTTGTTTTTACTAAAAAACAAAAACTGTATCACTATGCTGCGGGAAGAACAATTTTAATGTGGACAGCACGAATTGCAGCAATATTGGTGCTGGCATTTGTTTTTTACGTGTTGACCGACCAGCCTGCAAACAATATTATTCCTGAAAACCAGGTGGCTGAAGCAGAAAAAAAGAAACCGGCAAAAGATGCTGACCCGGTTGCAAACAAAACCGAAGCTGAGGAAATACCTGTTCAGCAAAACGAAAAAAAGGAACAAAAAACCAAAGAACAAATCAAAACCACAACTCCGGTGGTTAAAAAACCTGCACCAAAAGCCAGGGAAACCAAAAGCCTGCGCGAAACAACCAAAGGCCGGATGGGGGGCGACGATTTGGCGTTGCACAGAATTCCGCTGGAAGTTCCGGCTGAAATGAACCGTATGTCTGCTTCACTGCAACCAAAAATACCGGCTGCAACCCTTGAAAAAATGAATATTCTCACTGTTGAGGAACCCGTTTACGAAGAAAGGCTGCTGGCCGATGTGGTAAAAGAAAAAACAGGTATCGATAAATTATCGCTGAACAAAATTAAAAAAGCCGGATTAAACCTGGTTTCCAACATAACCAAAGATAATTTAAGCTATGAAACCAACCGGGAAGGCGATATTACTGAAATAAACTACGACTCGCGGTTGCTGGCATTTTCCATTCCCACACACAATGAAAAAGAAGCCGGAGAATAATTTTCCGCAAAACTATCAAAATCATACCCAACATTTCAATTCCGATTTCATTTTCTTTTGATCAACAATTTGTCGCTTTGAATCTGGCAGAAAATTAATCATTCACCCATTTCCTCCTGAACTTTTTCGCCTTCTGTAACTTTTTAGAACACCTGCCCGTCACAACTACAGAAACAAAAATTACACAAGATGAAACAATTTATAACCTTAATTTTGTGCGGTGTATTGGCAATAAATACTCTTGCACAAACCGATACTACAAAAGTTAAAGTGTTGAAAAAAAACGTAGTAACTGTAGTTGAAAATGAAGACGGGACCCGGGTTAAAGTAGGGAACGATAAAGGAGTGGAAGTAATTACCGACGACTGGGGCGATACAACCCACATCAGGGTTGGAAGACGCACTTTTGAAGTGGTGGATGACTGGAAGGGAACCCATGTAAACGTGAGCAAAGAACCCCGGGTAAAACGCTGGACAGGCAGTTTTAACCCGCACTGGGCAGGGCTTGAAGTGGGAATGAACCTGTTTTCCGAAACCGACTATTCGTTGTATGGCGGTGATGAATTTTTTGACCTCATTCCGGGAAAATCGTTAACCTGGAACCTGAACTTTGCCGAGTGGGCCTTTAAAAACGAACAAAACAATTTTGGCCTGGTTACCGGCCTCGGATTTAGTTTTTCAGACTATACATTCGATCGGGCCATCACCATCGAAAAAGAATTTGGCGACGGAATGATTGTTCCGGTACCGCTCGACCCCAATGGCCTGAAAAAATCAAAACTTACCATCACCTATTTAACCGCGCCGTTAATGCTTGAAATAAAAACCCCGCTTCGTATGGGAGGTTCGCGTTTGTATCTGGCCGGAGGTGTAATTGGCGGGATAAACATTGGCTCTCACACCAAATACAAATACCGCAAAGACAAGGAAAAATTCAGAAGCAATTACCACCTCAACACCTTCAAATATGAACTGACGGGAAGAATTGGGTTTGGCGATTTTTGTGTGTTTGCCAACTACAGCATGACACCCCTGTTTAAAGACGGGAAAGGCCCGGAATTAAATCCGCTGATGATTGGTATTTCTTTCCCCAATATTTAAAAAGAATACGTTTGAAAAGATATATTGTCCCCGGTTTCCCGGGGACTTTTTTTGAAGTTTATTCAACAATTCTGATTTCGGTTTCCATTTCCATCGCTTTTTTATAAACAGCCGTAACCCCGCAATATTTTTCTTCGGATAATTTTACTGCTTTTTCGAGCTTTTCCATGGGTAAATTTT
>JAFGDX010000120.1 GCA_016931875.1 Prolixibacteraceae bacterium | reverse complement strand
ACTTTTTGATTCCGCGGACTGTATACCGACATTTTGCATTGATACCTTCCGAGTTCGCATGCAATAACATAACCCGACGTTTCAGACAATCCAAACAAGGTAGGTTTCCGCCCTCCCTTTGATATACCGGTGCCGCAAACCTCCACCTGGCCGGAGTGCTTTAATTCATTTAACAATGATATGGCCGTAGGTAAACTCACACCTATCTTTTTACAAATATCAGGTGCAGAACAGGTGGTTTCTTCATACAACAAATTGAGTATCCTGCTTTTGAGTCGATGTTTTTTTAATTCTGTTCCTGCAAGATTCTCTGTACTTGTACCATTAATGAGCATCATTTCATTCTCAAATTCAAAAAAACCTTAAACAAGTTACAAAAATTCATATCTAAAGAACAAGTCATTACTAAAATTTTTTACAAAGAAACAACTCTTCAAAAGTCTTGTTTTCAATCATTTGCTACTTATATTAAAGTTAAATTAACACTAAAATGTATTAAACTACAACCAGCAATTCAGATAATACAGGCGATTAAGAATTCAGGAATATTTTTTAGAACTGATTTAATTTTCATTTTTTTGAACGCTTTCTTTTTTTTATTCACAGAAAAATACCTGTCGTGTTACAAAACTTATCAACTGACCAATCGGTCATTTTTAACATTTATTTAACGCACAAACTATTGCGTAATTTAAAAAGCTGTCTTATTTTTGACCAACCGTTCAGTCAAAAAAAAATAAAAAGAAACAATAAAAATTACATATCATGTCTCCTCGAAGTGCGAAACAATTTAACGATATCAGAAAACAGAAAAAAGAACTGATCATGGAAACAGCGCTGGAACTTTTTGCAGAAAACGGGTTTCACGCTACTTCCATGAGCCAGATTGCCAAAAAAGCCGGAATATCAAAAGGACTCACCTACAACTATTTTGAAAGCAAGAAGGAAATTCTGGAAGAATTGATACAAAGCGGATTTGAAACCATTTTTGAAACCCTGGATGAAAACAAAGACGGAATTGTAACCAAAGATGAATTTGTTCAGTTTATTCGCCATAACTTTTCAATGGTTCGAAAAAACCTGCAACACTGGAAGCTGTTTTTTTCACTTTTGGTGCAGCCGCATGTTGCTGATACTTTTTCACAGGAATACAAAACAATGGCAGAACCTGTTTTCCTGATGATGTTCAACTTTATAAAATCGCAGGGAAGTGATGACCCCGAAGGCGATTTAATGGCAATTGCCGCTATGATAGAAGGCACATTTCTTTACTTTGTGGTAGCCCCCGAGATTTTCCCTCCCGATGTGATGGAAGAAAAAGTAATCAGAGCCTGCTTCAAAATCATAAACAACAAATAAACACAGTTTATCATGAAAAGTAACATTTTAACACTGATACTTCTGCTTGGAGCGGCTTTTTCAAATGCGCAGGACATCAGCGAAATAATTCGAAAAGCCGATGAAAAATTCCGTGGTGAATCGAGCCAGGGAACCATGACCATGATTATCGAACGCCCAACCTGGAGCCGGGAAGTTACCATGAAAAACTGGACTTTGGGAAACGATTTTTCAATGATTTATATTACAGCCCCCGCCAAGGAAAAAGGACAGGTGTTTTTAAAACGCCACAACGAAATGTGGAACTGGGTGCCAACCATTGAACGGATGATTAAAATTCCTCCGTCGATGATGATGCAGTCGTGGATGGGTTCCGACTTTACCAACGACGACCTTGTGCGCGAATCTTCGTTAACCGAAGATTACTCACAACAACTGCTTGGCGAGGAAACCGTGCAGGGAATGGAGTGCTACAAAGCCGAGCTGATTCCTTTTGATGATGCTCCGGTAGTTTGGGGAAAAATCATTATGTGGATTTCGAAAGAAGAATACCATTGGCTAAAGGCTGAATATTACGATGAAGAAGGTTACCTTGTGAACACCGAAATTCTTTCCCAAATAAAACAAATGGATGACAGAACCATGCCCACGCGGCTTGAAATGATTCCGGCTGATGAAGAAGGGAATAAAACCATATTGATTTTTGATGAAATAAAATTCAATGTCGATTTGGAAGAATCTTTCTTTTCGCAGCAAAATATGAGAAGGATAAGATAACTATGAAAACAAATCTAAAACTGGCATGGAGAAACTTATGGAGGAACCGGCGAAGAACCTTTATCGCCATATCGTCTATCGTTTTCAGCGTTTTGCTTGCTTCGTGGATGCGTTCTATGCAGGAGGGATCATACGACAGCATGATTGACAACACCGTAAAATTTTACAGTGGTTATCTGCAGGTACAGGACACCGCTTTTTGGGAAGAACGGACCATCGACAATGGTTTTGAAACAACGGGCGAATTAAAATCAAAAATCAGCAAAGTTAAAAATGTCACCCTGGTATCCGACCGGCTTGAATCTTTTGCGCTTGCAGCCAATCATTTACACAGCAAACCAGCCATGGTAATGGGAATTGAACCTGAAGCCGAAGACCAGATAACCAACATCTCAAAAAAAATAACCAGCGGAAAATTTATAGCAACCGGAGACAAGAGTGTGGTGGTAGCAGAAGGACTGGCCGGTTATTTAAATCTTGAAGTTGGCGACACACTGGTGATGATAAGCCAGGGATACCACGGTATAAGCGCCAACGGACTTTTTGAGATAGTGGGGATTATGACCCACCCAAATCCGGAATTTAACAAACGAATGGTTTACCTTGATATTAGCCAGGCAAGAGAATTTTACTCGGCATACAATATATCAACCTCGCTGGTGGTAATGACCGACGACCACACCAAAGTAGCTCATCTGAAAAATGAGATTGTAAAACTTGTGCCGGAACGGAACACCGTGATGACCTGGACCGAAATGCAACCCGAAATTGTTCAGCTAATTGAAAGCGACCGCGGAAGCGGCATTATTATGCTGGCCATACTATATATTGTTATTGCCTTTGGCATGTTCAGCGTAGTAATGATGATGACAAAGGAACGAAAACGTGAATTTGGTGTAATTCATGCCGTTGGAATGAAAAAGCAAAAACTCTCCACAATCGTTTTCCTGGAAACCATTTTGATTGGATTTATCGGATGCACCATTGGACTGATTATCAGCTATTTATTTTGTTTGTATTTTTATTATTACCCCTTACCGCTGAGAGGGGAAATGGCGGAAGCAACCATTCAGTACGGAATGGAACCTTACATGTTCTTTTCCATAAAATCATCGTTGTTTTACAGCCAAATGATACTTGTGTTTATAATTAGTGTGATTATATCCATCTTTCCAATTGCAAATATACACCGCATGAAAATTACCAAAGCCATGCGAGCGTAAAATGGTAGCAGTTTACAGTCGCAGTTGGCAGCTTACCACAATAAGGATATAAATTTTGAATTCAAATAAATAAAATAACGAAGAGAAAAGACTTAACCGGACCCCAACTTCCAGGCCTGGTCTTCATTCTTCAAACAAAAAAATAAATTATGATTTGGTCAATAGCATGGAGAAATGTTTGGCGAAGTAAATCACGCAGTTTGATAATGATTGCCGCCATTGCCATCGGGCTGTTTGCCGGGGTATTTACAATGGCCTTTATGCAGGGCGCTGTT
>JAFGDX010000570.1 GCA_016931875.1 Prolixibacteraceae bacterium | reverse complement strand
GTTTTTCTGGTTGGAGAAGCATTTTTTGATATTGCAAAAGATGAATCGCAGCCTTTTTATGTAAAAACCACCGATGTTGAAATAAAAGTACTCGGAACCCAGTTTAACGTTTCGGC
The DNA here is from genome assembly GCA_016931875.1 of Prolixibacteraceae bacterium. GTDB lineage: Bacteria > Bacteroidota > Bacteroidia > Bacteroidales > Prolixibacteraceae > Draconibacterium. The sequence continues at coordinate 10,481 of JAFGDX010000570.1, read as the reverse complement.
TTACCCCGAAGATTATTCAGTGCAAACGGCTTTGGCTGAAGGACGGGTTGAACTATCACGCGTTAATGCAGGTTTTCTCGAAAAGAAAATTCAGCTTTCGCCGGGCGAGATGGCTTATTTCAACAAAAAAAGCCGCGAGACAATCATCTACAAAGTAGATTTGGAATACTACACCCTTTGGACCGATGGACTCTTCAGTTTTTCAAATACAGATTTGAACCGGATTATCCGCAAACTGGAACGTTTTTACAACATTCACTTTCAGTTTGACGACCCGTTGAAAGGAAGCATACAAATTTCCGGAAAGCTGGATGTTACAAAAGAAAAAGACGAAGTTTTTGAGTACCTGTCAAATCTTACCGGACTCGACTTCATAAAACTTAACGAGAACAATTATGCAATCAAATAAATACAATTCTGAAACATAAGAATACCTGTATACAAAAAAGAAAATTCACAGGCTCTGAAATGATTAATTGATTCTTAATAAAATATTGAATACCATGAAATAAAAACAGGTCTCTTTTGCAATCGAAATAAAACAAAAAGAAACCGGAAAATGGTGGCTCATTTCCCGGTTCGTTCAAATACCTTTTAAAAAAGTAGTTAAACGTAAAACGATTCGAATTTATGAAAAAAAAATGGTTAATGGATTCCCATGATCCGGGGATCGTAAAAAAATGGGGGCGTATTATGCGTATCACAGTAGTACTAATCTTTGGACTGATACTGACAGCAAATGCCAGCAGCTATTCGCAGGGGACAAAATTTGACATCCGGTTAAACGATCGGACCATCCGCGATGTGATTGCCTATGTGGAAGATAACAGCGAGTTTGTCTTTTTGTACAAAAACGAGGATTTTAATGTAGAAAAACGGGTAAACATCAGCCTGGAAGATGCTACAATTAACCAAATTCTCGACAAAGTTCTGGAAGGAGAAGGTGTAGTATACGATGTATATGACCGGCAGATTATTATTCGTAAGGCTGACAATGTACTCACCTATTCTCAACAGCAGCAACAAAAAACGGTTACTGGCGTGGTGACCGATAAACAGGGACTTCCGTTGCCCGGTGTTTCGGTAGTTGTAAAAGGAACCACAACCGGCACAGTTACCGATGCCGATGGCGGATTCAACTTAACCGTTCCTGCTGATGCTGAAACCCTGCAATTTTCGTTTGTTGGAATGCGTACACAGGAGGTACAACTCGATGGAAGAACTGCCTTTATAGTAGTTTTGGAGGAAGAGAGTATCGGCGTTGATGAAGTTGTAGTGGTGGGATATGGAACCCAGAAAAAAGTCAACCTCACGGGTGCGGTTGACCAGGTGGGTTCTGATGTTCTTGAAAACCGGCCGGTAAATAATGTCACACAGGCATTACAGGGAGTTGTTCCCAACCTGAGCATTACGCTGGCCGATGGTAAGCCAATCAGAACAGCAAGCTACAAAGTTCGTGGCGAATCTTCCATCGGACAGGGCGGTTCTGCATTGGTTTTGATTGACGGTGTAGAAGGTGATCCCAGTTTGTTAAATCCTAATGATATTGAAAGTATTTCGGTTCTGAAAGATGCTGCATCTGCAGCTATTTATGGTGCGCGCGGAACTTTTGGGGTAATCCTTATCACCACAAAAAAACCGCAAACCGATAAAATTACGGTGAATTATACCATGAATTACGGGATTAAATCACCAACTGCCGTTCCTGATTTTGTTACTGACGGTTATACCTATGCAAAATGGTTTAGCGAGGCTTACAACGCCTGGAACGACTACAGCCGAATTCCGTCTTCTGTAAATAAGACACAGGCATTCTCGCTGGCCTATTTAGAAGAATTGAAACGTCGTTCGGAAAATCCCGATTTGCCAGAAATTGAAGTGGATAACAACGGCAACTATGTGTATTACACAAGCACCGACTGGTATGGCCTTCTTTATAAGGACAACCTCACTTCCATCGACCAAAACCTGTCTGTTTCAGGCAGCAGCGATAAAGTCAGTTATTACATTTCGGGAAGATACAATGACCAGGAAGGACTGTTCCGTTATAATTCCGATGATTATTCCATCTACAATTTCAGGGCTAAGGGCGATATAAAAATTACCGACTGGCTGGTTCTTGACAACAACACTGAATATTCACAACAAAAATACCATCAGCCGCTGAATGTGGGCGAAGGCGGCGGCATTTGGAGAAATATCGCCGATGAAGGCCACCCCACTTCACCATTGTTCAACCCCGACGGAACTTTAACCCACGCAGCTGCTTATACGGTTGGAGACATGTGGTATGGAAAAAATGGGGAAGATACTCAGCGTACCTATATTAAAAACACCACCGGTTTAACAGCAACTCTTCTGAATAATAAACTGCGCATCAGAGGCGATTTTACATTCTCTGCCAACACACAATCGCAGTTCAGGCGCAGGATTCAGCTTCCTTACAGCCGGCAGGAAGGTGTGGTAAACTATGTGGGAACCACCACCAATGATATCCGGAAAATAAGTGCTGAAACAAATTATCTGGCAGCAAATATCTACGGTGAATATGAAAACACGTTCAACGAAGACCACTACCTGAAGGTAATGACCGGTTTCAACTATGAAGAAAGCACTTACGAAATGTTCCAGGCTTCACGGAACGGAATTCTGTTTGAAGATGCGGAAAATATTTCACTTACCATTGGCGAAAATATTTCAACCACCGGCGACTACCGGAAATGGAGGATTGCAGGTCAGTTCTACCGTGTAAACTACAGTTTTAAAGACAAATACCTGGTTGAATTAAACGGAAGGCTCGACGCTTCCTCCAAATTCCCATCCGAGCAGCAAACAGCCTTTTTCCCCTCTATTTCACTGGGGTACCGTATTTCAAATGAATCTTTCTGGAACGTGAACGAGGATATCATTTCCAACGTCAAATTCAGAGCTTCATATGGCTCGCTTGGAAACGGAAATGTTTCACCATACTCCTACATCGAGTTATTTAATATTTCGCAATCCGGACGAGTACTGAACGGAACCCGGCCGGCTGTAACTTCGCAACCCAACGTAATTCCTGCAGGGTTAACCTGGGAAACTGCTACAACCAAAAACTTTGGTGTGGATTTGGGATTTTTGGCAAATAAACTAAATGTTACAGCCGATATGTATCAACGGTTAACAACCGATATGTACACCAATGGATTACCAGTTCCTGCCGTTTTCGGTGCCAGTGTGCCAAAAGGAAATTATGCCGACATGAAAACCAATGGGTGGGAAATATCCGTTAGCTGGAGAGACCGGTTTAATCTCGACAATAAACCCTTTAATTACGATGTAAGATTTATTCTGGCTGACAACAAATCAGAAATTACCAAATTTAACAACCCTGACAAATTGTTGTCGAACTATTACGAAGGAATGAAACTTGGCGAAATATGGGGTTTTGTAACCGAAGGTCTATTCCAGAGCCAGGCCGAAATTGATGCTCATGCTGACCAGTCGTATATCAGAATTTCCGCAAACAACGTTCTTTTGCCCGGAGATATAAAATTTAAGGATTTAAATAACGATGGAAAAATTAACATTGGGCAAAACCGAATCAGTGACCCCGGTGATTTAAAAATTATTGGTAACTCCAGTCCGCATTATACCTTTGGTTTTAACTTTAATGCAAACTGGAATAACTTCTTCCTTTCGGGATTTTTCCAGGGCGTTGGTAAGCAAGAGTGGTGGCCCGACCGCGAAGCCAGTCACTTCTGGGGACAATACAACCGCCCGTATAACAACATGCCGAAATGGCATCTGAACAACATGTGGTCGGAAGACAACCCCGACGCATTTCTGCCACGCTACCGCGGGTACATTGCCCAGGGAGCAGGTCGTGAGTTATCAACGGTTCAGTCGCGTTACATCTTGAATGTGGCTTACATTCGCTTAAAAAATATCCAGGTGGGTTACAACCTGCCCCAGTCTTTAATGCAAAAAGTTTCTTTTCTGAGCAATGTCAGGTTATACATGTCGGGCGAAAATTTGTGGTCATGGTCTCCGTTGTATGACACTACAAAAGATTTTGATGTGGAAAACATAGGGGGTTCCGATCCCGAATTAACCTCGGGAAGCGGGCGACGCAGCGGAAATGTACTTAACTATCCTATTCTGAAAACGGTTTCATTTGGGATTTCAGCAACATTTTAATTATAAACTAAAGACAAGTAATAATTATGAAATACTTCAAAATATATTTAGCATTGATTGCAGTCCTGCTGGCAGCATGCGAAATGCAGGAACTTCCAAAATCAGAAGTATCGAAAGAAGCGGTATTTAATACCGAAGCCGGACTGGAATTGTATACAAATTCATTTTATAACATTCTGCCATCGGCCCAGACTATTTATCTTGGCGACGATATGTCGGATTATATTGCCCGCAACTCAATTGATCAGTTTCTTACCAACAGTTATGGATCAAATCAAAGTTCGGGCTGGAGCTGGTCAAACCTGCGAAATGTAAACTTCTTTATTGCCAATTGCAACAGCGAAAACGTCCCCTTGGAAGTACGCGAAGATTATATTGGCCTGGCCCGTTTTTTCAGGGCATTTTTCTATTTTAATATGGTGAAACGTTTTGGCGATGTGCCCTGGATTAGCAAAGTTCCGGATGTGGAAGATACTGAGTTGTTATATGCCGGAAGAGATTCCAGAACAGTGGTGATGGATTCCATTCTTGCCGATTTAGACTATGCATGCACCCATATTTCCAAAGAGAGTGATCCAACTGGCAGCACAGTTACCAAATGGGTAGCCTACGCATTAAAATCGCGTGTGTGTTTATTTGAAGGAACTTTCCGCAAATACCACGTAAACCAGGGACTCCAAAACACAGCCAATAACTGGTTTGAAGAAGCAGCACAGGCTGCAAAATATGTGATTGATAATTCGCCTTACGAATTGAACGAGGCGGGCGGACTTGATATGGCCTACCGAAATTTGTTTATTAGTCCGAATCCGGTAAATACCGAAGTAATGCTGGCCGTTGTGATGAACCAGGAACTGGGAATTCTTCACGGGGCAAACTGGAAATATACCAGTCCTACCTACGGGGTAAAATCAAGCTTAACCCGGACCTTTGTAAACACCTATCTCACTTTGGATGGAACACCGTTCACCTCCAAAGACGGTTACGAAACCATGATTTTCCCGGAAGAGGTAAAAAACCGCGATTTAAGATTAAAACAAACCATCCGTTTGGGCGACTACAAACGTATTCACGGAGGTGAGCCTGTAGCTGCACCGCCTGATTTTGGTTATGTATTAACCGGCTACATGCCCATCAAATGGTGTTTGGATGATACATATTATGACCTGAGAGACTACAACAACAACTCTGTGTCAATTTTCCGCTATGCTGAAGTACTGTTAAATTATGCTGAGGCAAAAGCCGAACTGGGAACCATGACCGATAATGACTGGGCCATCACCATCGGGGCACTGCGTGCGAGGGCCGGAATAACCGGCGGACTGTCGCAACTGCCTTCCGAAGTTGATGAATATCTGCAATCGACCTATTTTCCTGAAATTAATGATCCGGTACTCCTCGAGGTACGTCGGGAAAGAGGTATCGAACTGGTGATGGAAGGTTTCAGGTTTCACGACCTAATTCGCTGGCGCAAAGGAGAACTGATGAAAATAAACTGGCGCGGATTTTATGTTCCAGAATTGGATGTCCCCATCGACCTGAATGAGGACGGAGTTGATGATGTAGTATTTGTGGAAGAAGTGCCAAGCCCGCTTCCAAATGTACCTTACCAGTTTGTGCAAATCAGTGCAACGATCAGCGGCGAACCAAATCCCCAACGCCTTACCAACGGAACGTTCGGCGAACTTACCTGGTTGGACAACATTCCAAGGATTTGGGAAGACAAACACTACTTTTACCCAATTCCTGAACAAGATGTTTTGATGAATCCAAACCTGGGTCAAAATCCGGGATGGGATTAATTACGGAAATAACTTAATAAATAAAAAAGGAAGAATGGGAAATCCATTCTTCCTTTTTAAAAAAACATGTAAAATGAAGACCAAAACATTTTTTTTCATTCTTGCCTTGTCGCTTTTATGCGTGAATGGATTTGGAAAAGAGACAACAAATAAAAATTCACAGGAAATTATATTCGCCACATACAACATCAGATACAATAATTCCAACGATGGCGAAAACGCCTGGCCCAACCGTAAAGAAGAGGTGAAAGCGCTGATTCGGTTTCATGAATTCGACATTTTCGGAACACAGGAAGGACTGATTGGCCAGTTAAACAATCTGTTGGAGATGAATGAATATGCATTTACAGGAGTGGGTCGCGACGATGGAAAAACCGACGGAGAGCATTCTGCCATTTTCTATAAAAAAGAACGGTTTGAACTTTTGGACAAGGGTGACTTCTGGTTAAGCGAAACACCTGAAAAACCTTCCTACGGGTGGGAAGCCAGGCACCGTCGTATTTGCTCATGGGGCAAATTCAAAGACCGCAAAACAAAAAAAACTTTTTATGTTTTTAATGCACATTTCGATCATCAGGCTGTGGAAGCACGCCGCCAGTCGGGAATTTTAATGGTTCAAAAAATGAAGGAGATTGCTCAAAATAACCCGGTTGTTTTTATGGGAGACCTGAATTCCACTCCTGATACCGAACAAATCCAAACCATCAGCGGCTATCTGAATGATTCGTACAAAGTAACAGAGCTGCCTCCTTACGGGCCCGAAGGTACATTCAACAGCTTTAATTTTATGGCTCCGATGGACAAACGTATCGATTATATTTTTGTATCAGATAACATTGCTATAAAAAAATACGGCGTATTAACCGACAGCTACGATCAGAAATATCCTTCCGACCATCAGCCGGTAGTGGTAAAAGCATTGATTAAGTAATGCTGTTGTTCCTCAAAACTGCGGAATCAGTATTGAATTTCAAATAAACTTCCAATAAAATAAATCTTGTGCAATATTAAGAGGCTGCTCCAAAAGAAACGCAAGCAGCCTCTTTACCTTTTTACCCAATTCAAAAGTCTATTTTATTTTGTAGTCTTTTTTTTTGTAAGCACAAAACAGAGATTGAACTGAACCTGCCAATTATCGATTAAAATGTCTGGCATATACAGATTCAAACCAAAACTCATTCAAATTATCATTATCCTGATCACGGTTTCAAGCGTGGCATGAAATTAAGTAAATGCTATTAAAAAAGCCCGCCGGAATGCACCGGCAGGCTCTTTTACTTATTCTCTTTCGCCGTATAATTTTATGCTATTTTTATTTCAACCGGTGCTTTATCAAGCGCTTCTTCCTTTTTTGGAAGAACAACGTTCAAAATACCATTCTCAAATTTTGCACTTATTTTTTCAGTGTCAACTGATTCCGGAACTTTAAAACTTTTTTCGAAATTGAAAGCACCAAATTCGCGGCGTGCATATTTGAATTCTTCCGCTTTGCCTTCCTTGTTTTCCTGTTTATCAACTTTTATTGTCAATACATTTTTGTGGTAATTGATTTGAACCTCTTCTTTCGGAAATCCGGGAAGCAACAACTCAATTCTAAAATCTTTTTCGGTTTCAAAAACATTGGTTGCCGGCTGATTGCCGCATTTTTCCAAATAGTTTTCGTGATAATCGTTTCGTAAAAAATTGCTAAACAGATCATCCACCAAATTTCTGTTTACAACATAACGCGGGTTTTGAAATCTTACTAAATTCATGACTTAATCTCCTTTTCTATTTAATTAATAATTTAATTTTCAATTCTGTTCGCAGTAATTCAATTCACGTTCCAAGCGCAAAAACCGGTCAAATTCGACAATAGGCACACACAGACAATGACACAAAGTCATAACAAACATAAAAGATATGCCCATGTGTCATCTTATCTATTTTTCTACATGTGTTTTCAGAACAGAATCTGAATTGAATTTATCCTTACCTTTGCGAAAAATTTCAAAAAAAATGAGGATTGATATCATCACGGTGTTGCCAGAAATTTTGGAAAGCCCGTTTAACCATTCCATTATAAAAAGGGCAAAAGACAAAGGTTTGGCTGAAATATATATCCACAATCTGCGCGATTTTTCAGAAGACAAGCACCGCCGTGTAGATGATTATTCGTTTAGCAAGGGCGCCGGAATGGTAATGGCCATTCAACCCATTGAAAAAGCAATTGAAACATTAAAAGCTGAAAGAAATTACGACGAGATTATTTTTACTACTCCCGATGGCAACGTTTTTAATCAAAAAGAAGCCAACAAACTTTCGCTGAAAAAAAACATTATTATTTTGTGCGGGCACTACAAAGGGATTGATCAACGCATCCGCGATTATTATATTACCAAAGAAATTTCGGTTGGCGACTATGTTTTAACCGGTGGCGAACTGGCGGCTGCAATTATTGCAGACAGCGTGGTGCGGCTTCTCCCCGGAGTGCTTTCTGACGAAACTTCTGCACTTACCGACTCTTTTCAGGATAACCTGTTGAGCCCGCCGGTATACACCCGTCCGGCAGAATACAAAGGAATGAAAGTGCCCGAAGTTTTGCTCAGCGGAAACGACAAACTGGTTGATGACTGGAAACACGAACAGGCTGTGGAACGTACCCAAAAACTGCGCCCCGATTTGTTTAGAAAATACCTCGGAGAAGAATAAGCATCTGAAAACCAAAACTTAGCATAAAAACCAAATCAATATCTCTGACAAATTTTATTGTAGGAGCAATACTGGCATTTTTCCACATGCGGGGTTTGTGTAAAAATATTTTCGGGCGAAAGTATTTCCTGCACCAATTCTTTTAACAGCGCCGTAAATTCATCCTCCATTTCCCGAAATGAAAATTCACTTTTACCCCAACTGATTTCAGGTGAATAATTTTCATCAAACAACTTCCGCAAGCTGTAAATTACCGGCTGAAACTCTTCTTCATCTGATTTTTCGCGTCGTAATACAAACGTGTAAATCAATGCCTGAAGAATTTCCTTTTTATGCTTTTTTACATCCTTTTCAAACAGCTCCTCAAAATTTCTGAAAGACAATGATTCAACGTTTCCGGTTTTGTAATCCAGGATTCGGAGTTTACCGTTTACTCTATCAACACGGTCGATTTTACCCCCCAGCCATATTTTTTGTGGCGTTCCGTTGAGTACAACCGGCAGTTGCGTCTTGTAACTATTCTCCAGCGATTCCACAGTAAATGGCGCCAGCTTTTCATCAATTTTCAACAACTGTTTCAGAAAAGTTTTGGTGTTCTCAAAAATCAGCAATGTTTTTCCTTCCAGTTTTACCGGCTTTTTCCCAGGTTCTTTCTCTCTGAAATAATGTTTGGCTATGGCTTTCCTGATTTCATTTTCAAGCAAAATTTTGTCTTTTTGAATATTTTCCAGATCCGATTTATTTACCACCTTCCCAACAAAAGGCTGGTACAGCGACTCCATGGTTTCATGAAAAATATTTCCAAAAACCGGGCTGTCAATTTCATCCTTTACCTCATCAGGTTCGGGTAATTGCATAAAATAGCGGAAATAAAACCGCAGCCGGCACATCAAATATATATTGATTGCACTGGGAGACAGCGGATGTTCTTCGGTAATTCCTGACAACACATCATCAACTTTTTGTTGCGAATTCTGAATACGAATTTCAGGTAAGGGATCACTTGCAAATGAGAAATCGAGATTCACAAGCCGGGGAGCCTGGTTTGAATCGTACAGCAACTGAAACCCGTAACGGCTTAACTCGCCGGTATTTATTCCTTCTTTCACTACGCTGTAGGTTGCTGTTACATTTTTTGCCCGCTGCACCAGCCGGTAAAAATAATAGGAATACATGGCGTCCTGTTCATCAATTCCGGGCAGGCCAAAACCTTTGCGAATGTTGTGCGGAATAAACGAAGGTGCGGTAAAAGTTCGCGGCCATTTGTTTTCGTTGAGACCGAGTATAATCAGATTTTCAAAATCAAGACAGCGGGTTTCCAAAATTCCCATCACCTGCATTCCACTCAGCGGTTCACCCTCAAAAGCCACCGAAACCTGTCCCAAATACTGGTTAAACAACCGGAAATAAACCGCAGGACTGACTTCTCTCCCCTGCTCACCCAAAACATTATGAACCACGGATTTTAGTTTTTCAATCGCATTGTAAACCGAATAAATCAATTCAAGGAGCATTTTGTTTGCTGTGTCATTTTCTTTCAGCCGGGCGAAAAAGCTTTCTAAAATGGCAAGAAAATAGTCGCTGTAAGCGGTCACCTTTTCCGGCAGCGTAAAAATCTGACGGTGAATTTCCGAAAAATTTATCTCCTTTAACGCCACCGTAATTGTATTGTTGAACTTAATTCCTGCCACAAATTCTTTCGATTTTTCAGGCTCGATGCCGGCCAAAAGCTGATGGTTCAGAATATCGGTAACAAAGCGGTGATATGCAACAAGCCTGTTTTCACGGTCTTTTTTCTGATTTTTCAGC